>DATFXZ010000484.1:0-8848 GCA_035315305.1 Terriglobia bacterium
CAGCGTGCGGAACATCGCCGGTCGAACAGTTTTGTTTACACTTGCAACAGCTATAGCGACTCAGTTGATGCTCGGTGAGGTCAAGATCAGAGACGTCGCTCAGCCTATCGATGACGAATACACGCAAAAGATCCGGGAATATACGACCGAGTCTTTTTTTAATTCGCCCTGGACCGACTATCTTCCGGCTTCGACCAGTGTTCCTACCCCAAAGGCAGTGCTCGGTGATATCGCGGGCGCTCCGAACAAGCTTCCGTATTCGGCCGACGTCTATCGCTACATGCGTATGTTGGAACGCGCTACGCCGCGCGTGAAAGTCTTCTCGATCGGCACTACTGAGGAAGGCCGAGAGATGATTGCCGTTGCAGTCGCGTCGGAAAAACTGATGGCCGATCTCGATCAGAATCGGACGCGTCTTACTCAACTGGCGGATCCGCGGCTTATCAATATGGATGACGGAAGAGCTGAACAGCTTATTGAGTCATCCGTGCCGATCTATTACATCACCGGATCTATTCACGCTCCCGAAACGGGTGCTCCGACAGCTTTGATGGAGCTAGCGTACCGTTTGGCCGTTGACGAGAGTCCGAGAATTCGGGGTATTCGTGATCGATTGGTCACCCTCATTACTCCCGTTGTCGAAGTGGACGGGCGAGACCGTGAGGTCGATATCTACAACTGGCATCTCGCGCATCCCGGTCAGAACTGGCCCAATCTTGTCTACTGGGGCAAGTACGTTGCCCATGACAATAATCGCGACGCGATGGGTCTTACGTTGAAGCTCACGCGAAACGTCCTGCAGACCTACCTCACCTGGAGGCCGCAAGTCCTGCATGATCTTCACGAGTCTGTTCCGTACCTATACGACAACACTATCGGAGACGAGCCATACAATGCCTGGCTCGATCCAATTTTGACGGATGAGTGGCAGATCATCGGCTCGCATAATGTTTCGGAAATGACGAAGCTTGGAATGCCCGGGGTTTTTGCGCACGGAGATTTCGATACGTGGTCGCCTGGATATTTGATGTTCATTGCGGCGAGCCACAACGGAATCAGCAGGCTGTACGAAACTTTCGGCAATTCAGGCGCTGACACAATCGAACGAACATTGACCCCGCAGCAATATGAGCGCACCTGGTACCGACAGAATCCTCCGCTGCCGAAAGCAAAGTGGTCTCAACGTGACAATAACAATTTTGAACAAACTGGCTTGTTGATCTCGCTCGATCACTTCGCAGAAAACAGCAAGGTGTTCCTACATAACTTCTATTTAAAGAGCAAGCGTTCCATTGAAAAGCCTAAGAATGAGGGTCCGGCGGCCTACGTCTTTTCCTCGGACGATCCACGTCCAGGCGGTCAGGCCGAACTGTTGCGCCTTTTGCAGCTGCAAGGGTGCGAGGTCGTCCAGGCGACGTCCGAGTTTTCAGTGACGATGCCGAAGCCGAAGACCGACAAAGACAAAGCCGATAAAGACAAGGCCGACAAAGATAAGAAAGAACCGGCTACCGAAACCGTGCAGTTTCCCGCAGGTTCATACCTCGTTCGTATGGATCAACCGTATAGCCGTATCGCGGACATGATTCTCGACTATCAGTATTGGAGTCCAAACGATCCGCAACGTCGGCCTTACGACGACACGGCCTGGACGTTCGGCGAATTCGGCAATGTAAAGGTTGCCCGCGTCTCCGAAATCAAAGTTCTGGATGTACCAGTGAAGAGGATTGCTGCGCGCGTCACGGCAGCCGGCGGAATTCATGGTGACGGAAACGTTTTTCTCGTGAATCACAATAGCGACAATGCACTCGTCACCCTCCGCTATAAGCTTCGCAATGCCAGAATGGATGCCGCTGAAGAGCCGTTTGAATTTCAGGGGACGAAGTTCAACCGTGGATCGTTCATCATTCGCGATATCACGGCCGAGGAACTGCGTTCCGCCACGTCCAGTCTTGGACTCCAGGCGTTCGCCTCAACCGACACTCCGGCTGTAGTCACGCACCCCGTTCGGATGGCGCGCGTCGCATTAGTGCACACCTGGCTTACTACACAAGATGAAGGATGGTGGCGTCACGCCCTGGAGGATGCGAACGTTCCGTTCACGTACATGAGCACACAAGCCGTCGCACGCGATCCGAATCTGCGATCCAAATATGACGTGGTAGTCTTCCCTCCTGCTGGCCGGAACACTCCACAGGCAATCGTCGCCGGAATGCCGCTATGGGGAAACCCGCTTCCGTGGAAGAAAACTCCCGAGACTCCCAACATCGGAAGCCCTGATTCGACTGACGACATGCGGCCCGGCCTGTCCTTGATCGGCGTCGAAAATCTCAAGAACTTTGTCGAACAGGGCGGGGTTTTGCTCACCAGCATGAATACGGCAGACATGGCGATTACCTTCGGATTGGCTCCGGGTGTTTCAATCGCGCCTAAGCAGAAATTCAAGGCCACGGGGACAGCGCTTCGCACCAAAATTGTCGATCCCACCAGTCCGCTCGCTTACGGCTACAACGATAACCTGGCCGTGTACTGCTTCGAATGCACGATCTATAACCTCAGCAATCTGTCGAACGGTGGCGGACAACGTCCAGCAACCGAACCGGAGCGCATGACAGGCCGCGGAACAAAAGACGATCCGGATCTTCCCCAAGGGCGGCGCGCCGTCGAGCTTCCGGAAATACCAAAGGCCGAGCCATGGGAGGCGCTGCCGCTGACGGATGAACAGAAGCGCAACAACCCGGCCGTGATTCCTCCCGAATTTCGTCCGCGAGTCGTACTGCGCTATGCAGATTCCAAGGAACTGTTTGTGTCGGGTTTACTTGATGGGGCCAGCGAGATCGCGCAGCATCCGGCGGTCGTCGACATTCCTATGTCTCGAGGGCACGTCGTGCTTTTTTCAAACAACCCCATCTGGCGTGGCGAAACGTCAGGAAGCCACTTCCTTGTTTATAACGCAATTTTGAACTTCGACAATATCAACGCGGGCCGAAAAAAGTAGAGTAGGTGGAAGGTGGTCGATTTCTTGGGGCAAAGCCCTAAACATCAGGATTTTTCTTCCACGCAGCGCAATTCAGTGCTAAAAGATCCCCAACTTCAGATTGCGCCAACACCACGTAGTGGACAAAAAAAACAAATAGGAGGAAGTCATGGTCCGCTTTGAAAGGCTTTTGCAGTCTATTGCGATTGCGCTCGTGGTTGAACTTTGTCTTTGCGTCGTTGCTTTCAGTCGCCAAACCGCCACTGGCCGAATTTTGGGAACTGTGACAGATCAAACCGGCGCGGTTATTCCTGGCGCGGCGATCGCTGCCACAAATGTGGATACGAAGGTTGTATACCAAACGATCACGAATGAAGAAGGTTTGTATCAGGTTCCGCTATTGCCGATCGGCACGTACACAGTTAGTGCGGAGGTACCGGGTTTTCAGAAAGCGGTTAGCAAATCTGAAAAGCTCGAGATCAACCAGTCATTACGCGTGGATATTAAGCTTACGGTCAGCGGGCGTTCGGAAGAGGTTACAATCGATGAGAGCGCCATCACACGCGTCGAGACGACTAGTGCCACGCTAGGCATGTCCGTGACGGCGAATCAGATTGCCAGTATGCCCCTGAACGGCCGCAATACTCTCGATCTTGCGTTGCTACAGCCGGGGGTCGTGCCGACGGCTTCGGCCATAGGAGGAGCGGGAACCTTCAATGTTGCGGGCGGCCGTTCGGATTCCGTGACGTACCTTCTGGACGGCGGCGTCAACAACAACCTTTTGAGCAATGGTGTCGTACTCAACCCCAATCCGGACATGATCGAAGAGTTCCGGATTTTGACGAGCACCTATAACGCGGAGTACGGCCGCAATGCCGGGGGCATCGTCAGCGTCGTCACAAGGTCGGGATCGAATTCGTTCCACGGCACCGCATACGACTACGTTCGCAACGACGCGCTCAACGCGAATTCATTCTTCAATAATGCGAGCGGACTTCCCAGGGATATCCTGAAGCGGAATCAATTCGGCGGCACCGTCGGAGGACCAGTAGTAAAAGAGAAGCTGTTCTTTTTTAGCGGCTGGCAGAGCCAGCGGCTCTCGCAGCTTCGCACGACAAACAAAATCAAAATCTTCACACCTGCCGAGTTGGCTGGTGATTTTTCTCGATCCAATTCCAGCGGCACTGGACCGGATACGAATGTCGCGGCCTTCCTGCAGAAGTTTCCGTTTTTTCAGTCGGATCCTGCACTCGCTGCTCAGGGCATCATCGATCCGTCGAAGATCAATACCGCTTCGAAGAATTACATCAAGAATGGATTGATTCCAACCGATCCGTCAGGTTTCAAGATTTTTCAAGACAGTGCGCGAGACGACCGCGACGAGTTAACAAACAAGATTGACTACAATCTCAGCGCGAAAGACCGTCTGTCCTCCACGTTCGGATACAGCAACCGGAATCAGCTTCTTCCTTTCGCCGTCACTAGCGCGAGCACCGGTGGCGTGAGCGTCGGTGGCTTTCCAGCCACAACCAGCACGAAGCCGTACTATCTTTCGCTGAATTATGTAAGAACGTTTTCGCCTACGGCATTGAATGACTTCCGATTCACAGTTCAGCGGAACAACAACTTCCAGTCGGTTCCCGCGAAGAAACTGCCGACTCCCACGGAACTGGGAATCGGAATCACGTCGGATGATCCAACCGGTCCGCCAATTTTGGATTTTTCCAGCGGCATGAGGGCCGGTTTTAGTAATCAAGGCCCCACAAGAATTATCGACAATACGTTCACGTGGAATGACACATTCACGTGGATCAAACGTGCGCACACCTTCAAAGCAGGCGTGACGTACACGCCGTACCAGAACAACACCGTGTATGACTTTTACATCAACGGGCAATTCGAGTTTGTCGATGTGAGCGGCGTAACGCCGGGAGGCTACACGAAGAATGACAGGGCGGATTTCATCCTTGGACTGGCCGATGAGTTCATTCAGTATCCCGCGGCGCCAAGTAACATCCGTTCGAAAAACGTCGGATGGTTCTTTCAAGACGAATGGAAGGTGCTCAAGAGCCTCACATTGAATTTCGGTGTGCGCTACGAATACAGCTCACCGAAAAAAGATTTGCAGGGACGTTCCTTCACCTGGGCGCTGGGCCAGCAGTCGACAGTGTTTCCGAATGCGCCAAAAGGCATCCTGTTCCCCGGTGATCCGAACGCTCCGGCCGGGTCGAATTTTCCGGACAAGAACGACTGGGCGCCTCGCTTTGGTTTTGCGTGGTCGCCAGGCGGAAAGTTGAGTATTCGTGGCGGCTTCGGCATTTTCTACGACATTCTCAAGGCTGAAGACAATCTTCAGTTCAACGGCCAGGCGCCTTTCTTCGGGTTCGCTGACCTTCAGAGCTTCAGTCCGATCACGACGAATCCCACGGCCGAGATTGCAAATATGTCGAAACCCTTCGTCGCGGCGAATCAACCAAATCCTTTCCCGTCGACTCCGCCGGCAAAGAATTTCGATTTCTCGAAGATACTTCCATTGGGTGGCACGGCTGTTTACTCTGTGGATCCGCATCTTCGCACGCCCTATGTCTACCAGTACAACCTGGACATTCAGCGTGAGATCACTTCCAACACGGTGCTGGACGTCGCTTATGCGGGCAGTAGCTCGCATAAGCTAACCGGCATTTTCGACAGCAATCCATTTATACTCGGGACGACTTCGCGTATTTTCAATACACCGTCGGGCAATCCCGCGAACGCGTTCAGCTACTTGGACACTTTCGGAAACGTTGGTTGGGCCAACTACAATTCCCTGCTGCTCGGTTTGCGCGGCAAGCCACGCGAAGTCCGGGGCGTAGGAAACGTCAGCTATCAGCTGTCATGGACGTATAGCAAGTCCGAAGACACAACCTCGGGATTTCGCGCACGAGACAGTCGCGTTCCGTTTTACGATCGCAATCGGTTCAAGGCAGTTTCAGATTTCGATTTGACTCATTACGTCTCGCTATCGGGGACCTGGGAAGTGCCGTTCGGAAAACTCTGGAGCAATGGTCCCACCCGCCTCACCAAAGGCTGGACCATCGAGCCGATCTTCAACTATCGCTCCGGCGAACCCTTGGACGTACTTTCCGCCATCAGCCGGTCACGAACCGCTCCCGGACCTTCTGCCGTGGGCGACTCGAACCTTGTAAGAGCGGATTTGATTGCTCCCATAACCTACTTCGATCCACATGTGTCGCAAACGATCAACGGACGAACGGGCAACTACTTCCTGGATCCGAGCGCGTTCTCGAGAGCAGCACTCACTGCGACCGTTGCTCAAGGGTTCGATCCTGTGAACAACCCTGCGCAGCGAACCTACGGTACGTTGGGCCGGAATGCGTTTCGCGGACCGACACGAACGAATGTGGACATCAGTATCGGTAAAATCACTAATATTGATGAACGGCGGCGGCTCGAGTTTCGTGCTGATATGTTCAATATGCCGAACCTGGCTCTCTTCCGTAATCCGAACACGACTATTACATCTGCAACTTTCGGCCAGATTTCCAGCACGGGAAGCGCGACGGACTCGCAACCCCGCGTGATTCAGCTGGCATTGAAACTGATTTTCTAAGGCTACAAAAAGCACAACGTAACCTTTTGGGGCCGTCCTCCGAATCTAATGAGGAAGAACTAACCATACAGAGGACTTGAATGAACAAACGAACATTTATCACAGCGGCGCTCGCTGCAGCAGTGGCTTCTCCGGTGTTGTTGTCGGCACAAAAGCGAGGAAACGGCATTTTGTCCACTCTATAACGCGTCAGGCCTGCCGGCCTTGCTTCATAGAAGGAACAGGCACACTGAAGAGTGGTAAAAAGGAGTCCTTCGGGAAGCCTTCGGTTTTCAGTTGGTTCCTTCTACGTCCAATTGAGTTCCTTAGGAAAAAAGGAAATCTGAGGCAAATTCCAAAACTCTATTCAGAAGCATTTGCAACGACCCGATGGCTCGGGCAGAGGGCAATATGAAGCGAATCGCTAATTCTCCTTCGGTTCCACGAGCGTCTTCTCTGTGATCGGATGCTTGCAGTTCGGACAGCGTGACGGTTCGCTCAACATGAACTCGTATGGCCCACGCTTGCCGGTAACCTGAGCTAACAGCCAGTCGAACGGAATTTCGGCATCGGCAGGGTGACAGTGTTCACACGATTCAATTTGCTGTTCTGCCTTCTTTGCAATCGCAGAATCGACT
Organism: Terriglobia bacterium; assembly: GCA_035315305.1. Classification (GTDB taxonomy): domain Bacteria; phylum Acidobacteriota; class Terriglobia; order 20CM-2-55-15; family 20CM-2-55-15; genus 20CM-2-55-15. Next base: position 7,205 of record DATFXZ010000484.1, read on the forward strand.
GTGACCAGTTCAATGCTCGGTCTCGCTAGCAGTTCGCCGCCAACAAAGCCGCTCTGTAATGTCCATTCGTCGGCCTGTGGGTTGCGAATTCCTAAATGGGGCCGATTTCGCGCGGTTTTTCTCGGATCCGCTTTTCCGTTACAAGAATATGAACGAGATCAACTGAGTCGGCGATAAAGTAACAACTTCGTAATATGGGCAGCGAGCGCTCCAAGTCAGCCCTAAATTGTCATGGCCAGCCCAATCACTCTCCGCCAATGATTTCAAAGAGTTCGAATATTTGGACAGTACGGCATCCAAGTATTCTATAGAGCGTTCAGAAGATGAGTTCTAGGACGCGTCAGTAATTTTTGCGGACCACAGGGGTTGTCGGATGGCAGTGGAAATGATCATTGACCATTGGAATCCGGACCAAAGGCGCTATCGGACGGAGACCTTTTGTTACGGCCCGTTGTCTTGCTCGATATACCGCGCCGGGCCCAAACGCAAAGTCCCTGGTCGTCGCGGTATGGTCTATGAAGAGGAAGACTGGGTGGACGAATACGCCACAAGCCACCGGCATCCCGATGAGTAGGTCCCCCGAGATCGACGAGCAACCAATTGTTACGCAACAGACCTTGCTTTTTTGAGCGCATCAGTAGGAATTCGCGAACGACATGCCCGCCAAGTGATAGTACGGCGGAGGGTCGAGCAAGCAGTGCGCGCGGACTATCCGCTCCCAGATCGAGGACGTGTTGCTGGTACAGCGTCTGGGCCCATGGCAGAATCTCACCGGGCTTGAGGTCCACGGCAATATTCCGCGCATATGGGCTGTTCCCCGGCGCGCGCCAGATGCCCGAAAGGTCAGGCTTGCCATCTGCAGTGCGCGGGACGGGCGCCGACAGATCCGGCTTGCCGTCCGGAGTCCGCGGAATACCTGGCGTCTTGAAATCGACCCACTGCGCGGCCAACGCTCAGCACCTCAACTCGGAGGGACTCCGGTTACGGCGTTGGACTTCCGTCCGCGGTGGATCCGGCAAACACTTGCCGGCCATCAGGCAGCGTCACTTTCGTGCCATTGGCCATTTTCGATCCATCCTTAGCGCGATAGCCGGCGACCGTGACCTGATCGCCTGCTTTCAATGAATCCTTGTTCCACCCTGCTCGCCGCAGAACCAACGGAGGGCCGAGTTCGATATTCCAATTCGTCACGTTGCCGCTTTCATCCTTAACGTCTATATAGAAACGGGCATGAGGGTTCATCCACTCGATCTTCGTGACGATACCGGTGAGCTGTATCGGATTGTCCTTGTCATACTGTCCCGCAAAGGCATGATGCGCAAACGCCGACCAGGCGAACGCGCTCAGACCCAAGCCGGCGAACAAGAAACCCATCACAACTCTTCTCATCGTTGACCTCCCTCGGTCTAATCTTCTAACTGTGGGAATTGCTGGGTATCGCTTTTTTCCAAAAGAACCTGGTTACTTACCGACCATATGTTCCGCATCCTGGTTGTTCTCATTACAAATGTATTCCCAAATCTCCTCACCCGGAGCGAGATCGGCCACTTGCCTGACTTTCCAGGGCTTCGTAAACGTCCCCGGATCTTCGTAGGTAATTTCCAATTCCAGATGTCCTAAGTCCGGCCGCCGGATCCGTGTGGT
>DATFXZ010000485.1:0-6103 GCA_035315305.1 Terriglobia bacterium
TCGAGAATCGTGTAGGTGATTGGAGCTCCGAGCGGGCCCACATTCAAATCGCGCACGCCATAGAGACGGACTCCCCGGCTCCACAGGTACGAAACGGTCACATTGAGATCCGACGTGATCTTGCGCTCAACAGATACATTCCCTTGGTGCGTGTAGGGATTTCTAAAGTTCTTATCTGCAAAAGTGATATCGACAGTGCCTGGCGGAGGCGTGAAGGACGTCGAAGCCAGATTGTTGGGATACACCGGCCCGGCTGCGAGCTGTGCAGCGGTACCGCTGTTGTACGTGATGGACTGACGATAGAGATTGTTGCTTGTGAATAGCGTGCTGATCAATCCGCTTTGCGTTCGCGCAAAAAACATGCCATAGCCCGCGCGAAAAATCGTTTTGCCATCGAAGCTGTAAGAAATCCCTGCGCGAGGACCGAAGTTGTCTTTTGCCGACGGAATGATACCGGTCTGAGGATAGTCGGGATTCACGATCGTGGGTTGTGGAATCGACGTGTAGTCGTATCGCAACCCATAATTCAGAGTCAGTTTGGGTGTGATGCGGAACTGATCCTGCGCGTAGAAACCATAGGTCTTCATATAGGTGTCCACGATCGGATTGCCGAACGCTTGTGAATAGGTGTTCCAATTCTTTGCGCCGGTTGTATTGCCCGTGAAATCCAACGCGAAACTATTCAGAGTGGAGTAGCTGTAGCTGCCGTACCTGTTGATGAGCTGGTCCTGGTAATCCTCGGTGCTCGTGATGTTGACGCCGAATTTCATCGTGTGAGGTCCTGCCACCCAACTCAGATTGTCGGCGTACTCAAACCGAGTTTCGCTCGGACTCAATCGAGGATAGGCATTGGCAATGCCTAGATTGCTGGTGCCGTTAACGGTCAAGCTCGCCAAACCGAGACCCGGATAAAGAAAGTCTGGACTGGCAGGATCGAACAAACGGTCCTTGAACCAACCGAAGCGAGCTTCATTGACGACGTGCGCGCTTGCCACAGCCGTCCACTGCGCGCGTCCATACGCATCGCGAACTGTCGAGTCTGCGTTATTACCAATCGCGTTTCCATTGGCGAACACAATTCCGGTTGCCTGAATACCGTGCGGCGAAACCCATCGGAGTCCGCTCAGGCTGAAGCTCAGGCTGTTCCGCGGATTCAAGTTATAGTCGATCTTTCCGAAACCGAGATCCTGCTGCACCGTTCGTGAGACTGTTCCGAAGTTGCGCGTGGTCAACATCTGTATTGCCGTCTGGCACTGCGCGGCAGTTGCCTGAATAGTCGCCGACGGATTGGGACAAGGGTTCCGGGCTGTGTCCAATAGACCTTGTGCAGTGAATAGACTTGCGCTCGTTACCGTCGCAATGGCGGGAAAATCCCGTCGTGTGGCTTCGTAATTAAAGAAGTAGAACAGTTTGTCTTTGACTATCGATCCACCGACACTCGCGCCCAACTGATGACGCGTATCCGTCGGCACGAAACTCGCATAACGGTCACGGGCATTCAGGCTTTTGTTCCGGAAGAACCAATAGCCCGTGCCATGAACATCATTAGTTCCGCTCTTCGTGATCGTATTCACGACGCCACCCATGGCTTGTCCAAATTCGGCGGCGTAGTTATTCGAGATCACCTGAAACTCCTGGACTGCTTCCTGCGAAATGGGGCTGCTGATGCGTGTACGTCCGGCATTCTCGTTGTAATAAGTGTTCGTCGTGTCGTTTCCATCAGTGAGGAAAGCGTTATGCCCGGCAACACCGCGGAAGCTGAGCAGACCGAATGCGCCGTCTGGAACAACCGCCGGCGTCATGAGAACGAAGGAGTCGACTCGGCGGCCATTGATCGGCAATTCCATGATCTGCCTCGAATTCACGACCTGGGAAATATCACTCTTTGTTTCTAACACTACTGCTTCGTCGGCCGTGACTTCGACGGTTGCCTGCGCTCCTGCGATGACAAGATCAATACGCAGATCGAGGTTCTGGCCCACCGCCAAAGTGATTGGCGCCGATTGGTACACCGCGAAACCGCTCTTGTTGACTGTGACGGTGTACCCTTCCGCCGGAATCAGAGCGGGAGCAGCGAATACTCCTTGACCGTTTGTCTCGAGAGTGCGCCTGATGCCTTTCGATTCATTCGCAACGACGACCTGAGCGCCCGGCACGGCTGCGTTTTGAGCATCCTGGACCAGGCCGGAAATACTCCCGAGTCCCCCGCCGGTCCCCTGAGCAAACAAAGAGCCGACTAACCCCAACATTACAAAAACGAAAATCAGACTATTCCGCACGTGATTAACCTCCGTTTCGCACTCTTGAAATTACACTCGCTATTTAGCAAGAAATGCCGACCATCCCATGACACTTGCGTAGACCTGACACACTCCGACTTTACGCGAGCACGATAATACAGTCGCTGGGCCGACCGAAATGTAAACAAGTTGTGAAGATCTTGTCGAGACCGATCAGTCTTCCAGACGAACGAGGTCTTCGTAGGTTTCTCGCTTGCGAATAACTTGATACTCGTCTCCGTTTACGAGGACTTCGGCAGCACGTGGCCGTGAATTGTAGTTGGATGAGAGGCTGAAACCATAAGCGCCAGCGCTCATGACGGCCAACAGCTCTCCGGTTTTGAGAACGGCGACATCCCGATCCTTCGCTATGAAGTCGGCAGATTCGCACACTGGGCCCACAACGTCAACTATCTCTTTTTCGTTGCGAGTGTGCACGGGCCAGAGTTGATGGTGAGATCCATAGAGAGCCGGTCGGATGAGATCGTTCATTCCCGCATCGACGATGAGGAATTTCTTTGCGCCTTGATTCTTCTTCAACAGAACACGAGACAGCAGGATACCGGCGTTTCCGACGATGACGCGGCCTGGTTCAAGCACAACCGTCAGGCCGAGATCCTTTGTTGCCGCAGCAACAACTGCTCCATACGCCGCGGGTGATGGTGGCTCTTCCGTTGTGTACGAAATCCCAAGGCCACCACCAAAATCCAGGTACTTCAGCGCAAACCCTTCTGCCTGGAGTTCCAGGATGAATTCCCGGAGACTGGTCAACGCCTCCTGGAAGGGAGCGATTTCGATGATTTGCGAGCCAATATGACACTGAACGCCCACCACGTTGATGTTCGGCAGCTGTCGCGCAGTTCGGTACAGCTGTCTTGCGTCGGATAAGCTGACGCCGAATTTGTGCTTTTGCATTCCAGTCGAGATATATGGGTGCGTCCGCGGATCGACGTCTGGGTTTGCACGAATAGATACGGGAGCCTGCCGATTACGTTCTCGGGCGATCGAATGGATCAAGTCGAGCTCAGGGGCCGATTCAACGTTGAAAAATAGAATCCCGGCATCAAGGGCGTACCGGATCTCCTCCGCCGTTTTGCCAACCCCGGCGAAAATGACCTTCTTGCCGGGCGCGCCGGCCCGCAATACTCGAAACAATTCACCGCCGGAAACGATATCGAACCCGGTACCCCATTCGGTAAACCGCCGGAGGATATTGATATTCGAATTCGCCTTGACGGCGTAGCAGATCAGGTGCGGGACGGATTGGAATGCTTCATCGAATACCCGGACGTGCCGTCGAAGCGTCTCTTCGCTATAGACGTAAACGGGAGTTCCAATTTCATCGGCTATTTTTCGTAGAGGGACGCCCTCACAGTAAAGTTCGCCTTCTCGGTATTCGAAGTAGTGCATGCATCAGAATTATATGAACCATAGAGACACAAAGACACAGAGAGTCGTTCTTTTTCTGTGTCTCCGTGTCTCTGTGGTTATTGCTTCGTACGGGAGTCCAGCAACGCCTTACGTTGTTCGGGGGTGAGGAGCTTGACAACATTGGCTAGCGTTGCCTTTTCGACTTCGGAGACCTTAGCGGGATCCGCTGTGCCTTGGCCCGCGCGCTGCAGCTGCAGTCGCTGTTTTGAATCTTCGACATACAAAGCGCGAATCTGGGGTTCCTGCGTGGAAGTCAAGGGCGCCCCGGCTTCCTCCATGGTTAACTTCAGAGCAGCGAATCCGCCACCTTTCTTGATCTCATCGCTCTGCCACTTTTTGAAGGCAACCTGCTGATCGGGTTTCAGTACGGCTGCGATTTTGGGTAACACCTCGTCATTGATCTTCTGAAGTTGAGCCGCCAACTCCGGATTGTTCCCGAGATTGGCGCCCCCCCGGCCACGACGCTGGCCGCCGTCGGCTCCGCCGCCCCGACGCTCTCCGTTGGGCGCGGCCTGACCATTGAGACGTTCGACAGTCTCTTGAACCTCCTTGAATGCATTCTCCACGATCGGCTTGATTGCCTTCTCCTGGTCACCTGAAAACGTAACCTTGGATTGTGCGAAAAATTTCTTTACAGCATCCATCGGGTTCGCTTGTGTGCCCCGTGCCCCGAAATCAGTGGCGCCGAAAAGAGAAGACGGCAGCCCGCCCCCTCCTTCCTCTTGAGCAAAAACGGGCGCCGTCATTAACAAGACGGCGAAGACGCATATGCAAAGTTTCATGCGAACTGCTCCTAGAAGTTAAACCGTAGTCCGACTTCGACCTGCCGCGGATTGCGAGCACTGCTCGCTTTGCCGAGGAAAGGAGAGGTCATCGTACCACTGAAGCTGTTCAATTGCGTGTTGTTCAGCAGATTCTGGACCTGCATTTGGAATGTTACCGTCGGCCCATTGTTGGGTGCATTGTTGAACCCACCATTGTTCTGGCCGCGATTGCCGCCACCAAACCCACCGCGGTTGCCTCGCTGCCCACCGTCGCCACGTTGGCCGCCGAAATCGCCACCGCCGCGCTGACCACCGAAATCGCCACCGCCACCACCACCCGGGAACCCGCCACCACCACCGCGTTGCGGCGGAAGGAAATTGTTGACTCCATTCAGACCGCCATTACCCGCTCTGTTTGCAGGTGGAGTTTGCTCGCCGCGTTTGAGCCGGACACTCTTCTGGAAATTCATCGTAACGTTGAACTGCCCAGGTCCTTTTCCCAAATTCCGCGGAATCACTTGATCCGAAGGATTAGAACAATTGACGCCCCGGATGTTTGCAACCAGCGGTGAGCTGCACAATGCGGCAAAGGTCGGACGATCGTTGATTGTGAAATCCGCGTTGTCATCTTTGCCGGTCGTGATGTTGTAGGGACGGCTGGAAAGCCAGTTCACCTGAGTTGTCGTGCTGACGCCCCATGGCAACCGGATCTGCATACCTGTGTTGAATCGATGCCGCGTGTCCTGAGGGGACCGTCCCCATTCGGAGTGCATATCGTAACTGTTCACAGGCAAGCTGAACGCGCCGTCCGTATCATTCTTGATATAACCCAACGTATAGCTGGCGAACATTTGCCCTTGAATTCTGCCGCGCATCTGATTCCGCATGCCGATCGTGAAGTTGTTTGATTTTGACAGCCCGGTGGATTCCAACTGGTAGATGTTGCCTTGTGATGGATCGGGACGCACTCCAGTGCCTGGCAGCGGCGCATTAATGTTACGGCTCCGATACAGATGAATGCCGCGTTGACCGTCCCAGGCAAGCGTTACACCTAAATTTTTCCAGATAGCTTGTTCCAGCGATAACGATTCGTTGATGTTGTACGGATTCACCAAACCTGCCGCGCGCGTCCGGAGCGAGGAAGGTGGGAGAGCGCCGCCTTCGGGAATCAGCGGGTAAGCCAGGGGATTACGAAGGATGACCTGGAACTGCCGGGTTCCGTCCAAACGCAGTAACTGCTCGAAGGTGTTCTGGCTGAACCGATCGTGGAATATGCCGGCGCCGCCGCGGATAACCGTGGTCCTACCGAGCTGGTACGCGAAACCCATTCTCGGATCGATATTGTTGTGGTCGCTGATATTAGTCTGGTCTTCGAAACGCACACCGAAGGACAAGTTAAGCTTCTTGCTGACCTTGTAGTCATTCTGAATGAAAGCGGCGAACTCAAACTGATTGTCATTAAGATTTGGATCACCAAAGGTGCGTGTGAATTGCAAAGGCGTTGTGGAAGCCCCTTCAGCACAGCCAAAACCTGTGACGCAAAGGTAATCGTTCAAGCTTGAAAATGTCCACGTTCCGATGAAGTTGTTTTGTGAGAACGACTGATTACGCCGGAACACACCTTGGGTG
>DATFXZ010000486.1:0-3591 GCA_035315305.1 Terriglobia bacterium
CGAAAGATGCCTGCGACATAAGACGCGTAATATTCTTCCAATCGATCTTTCGGCAACACCCCACGGTCCACTAACCACTTCAGCCCGAACATCCCAACGACATCCGCCTTAGCCTCTTCGAGTCCCGAAAAAACCGGACCAATCGCTTCGCGGATGTCCATCTGCCTGCCACCTTGTCTGGCGAAGACCGGTCCAAGTCCATGTGAAATTTCGTGCAACAGAACAGCGGCGAGGTAGCCCTCGCCCGAAGCCTTCTGAGCCTGATCCGTGCGCATCAATTTTTTCGCAATCGGCAGCACGACGTACTTGACTCGCGCATCCATAAAGTTCTTGAAGAAAATTTTCTTAGAGCCTTTTTCCTGATGGATGCGCGGATCGTTCGGCAGATTGTCAGCTACTGCCTGGTATCCGTGCCTCAGGTCACCCGCGCGGAACGGGGCATCCATCACCTCCATGGGAGTCGCATGGCCACGCTTGGATGGGCGATCTTCGGCTGCAAGCGGCAACGCGTCCTGAATGTCGGGAACGTACTGCTGATACCTTGCGAGCTTCTGGCTCTCCGGTTCATTGCGAATGAGGACCGCGGCCCCGTACGACGTCTTCACGCCGAGTACCTCGTCAAGATACGTTTCGTACGGCGCGAAGATCACATCGAACTTTGGATCCTTCAGATCCATCCAGAGGAGGTCGCTTTTGTAATAGTCATCAATAAGGAGGGCATCGGCACGTTCGCGCAGGAACTCGGCGAAGGCTTTGTCGTCACTGAGCGCGGCCGCTTCGCGCAGCGCTTTTGCAATCGGCTCGAGAAAGGGCCGGAAGACCTCGTGGTAAGGCCGTCCTACCAGCGCGTCACCGCGACGTTCGATGATCGTGTATGGGCTGTAAAGTTCTTCTTTCTTGTCCGGATGCTGTTTAACGTACTGTTCGACCTGTTCGCGTGTGAAACCCTTCGGATACAGACCCCAACCGGGCGATGGGGGTTCGGCACCGGCGAACGGACGGTTCTCGTCGAGCAAGTCGAAGCGGCTGCCGTGGATCATCAACAACCGGCGCAACTTCGGATCCGTTGTCGATTTGTACAGAGTCAATGCTTCTGGATCGGTTTGTCTCCAGTAGATGTTGTCAAGGTATTGTGAGGCCTCGACCAGCTTTTGAATCATCTGGCGTTCACGTGGATTAAGGCCGGAAGCGTCGAAGGACATCTTTACCGGTTGCCATTTGGCCAAACGGTCATCAAGATCGGAAGTTTTCATCATCGCAACCGCCAAAAGGATCGCCAGAATCCGCATAAACCATGATAAATCGAGGGGAATTCGGGGACGGTTGCCTAAATTACCTAAATTCACATTGAAGACTCTTGGAAGAATTTAGGTAATTTAGGCAACCGTCCCCGAATTCTTCAACGATTATGCCATTGCGGGGGTAATACCTACATGAACGCGAGGTACCGATGGAACATGGGCATTCCGCGGCGTTAACCCAATCGGCGCTTTTGATGTCGCGAATACGCGACACGGAACGCACGGGCGAGAGCGCCGAAGTTACATCGCTGGTCCAGCGAACACTTGGAGGTGACACCGCCGCTTTCGAAGAACTGATTGTTCGATACGAACGCCGTGTCTTCACACTCGCAATAAAGTTGCTGGGATCTAGCGACGACGCTCAGGACGCGGCCCAGGAAGTCTTCTTAAGAGTGTTCAAGTATCTTCATCGCTTCGACGCCCAGAAGCCCATTGAGCCTTGGCTCGTACAGGTCACGGTCAACGTCTGTCGCAATATCGGACGAATCCGGCAACGCTGCTGGAACACGTTTCCGGTAACGGTCGACCCTGATCTTGCAGTCGCACACCCATCACGTGATCCTCACGCGGGTCTGGCTGAAGAACAGCAGCGACAGATGCTGTGGAAAGCCTTGGATACTTTGCCACAGAAGGAAAGGTTGGCCGTGATCCTGCGCGATATCGATGGCCTGAAGACATCAGAAGTGGCGCAACTTCTCGGTTCCTCTGAAACGACTGTCCGCTCACAAGTCAGTCGGGCGCGCGTACGCATGAAAGAAGCCATCGATCAAATGATGGGAGGCAGGTTGTGAATTGCGCATACTCGAAGGAAATTCTTGCGCTCTACGTCGAGGACGACCTGCCGACAGGCGATGCCGTGGAAAGAGTCGAGTCGCACGTTTTGGCATGCACCCCCTGCCTGCGGTATTGCGAAGAATTGCGCAAGAGCCAAGGCTTCATCAAGTCGGGGTTTCGATCGACATATCAGCAGCCCTTAAGTCAGGAAGTATTAACCAAGATCCGCCGTGTCGTCATGTCTCAGATCGATGGAGTCCGGCAGTCGTTGGGATGGGCGGTAAGGCTTGAACGATTCTTAATGTTGGGGTTGAGAGCACACCGTTACGCTATTGTCGGTTGTTTGGGTGTCGCCGTCGTATCGGCATCCTTCCTGGCCCAGATCCAGCATTCGGGACACAAAGGAAATGTCGGAGCAGCAATATTCGTCGATAACGACAATTTGCTCTGCCCACCAAGTTATCGCGAATGGGTTTTCGTCGGATGTTCTCTTGGAATGAGCCACACACAGAGTAAATCTTCTGAGGTGTACCACAACGTCTACATTGATCCTCTTGCCTATCGAGAGTACCAGCGTTCCGGAAAGTTTCCGGAAGGCACTGTCATGGTTTTGGAATCACTATCGCCTGCCGGGGCAAAATTCGATCTGGAATCGCAGGGCACGTATGAAGAGGATGTCATCGCACTTCAGGCCTCCGTCAAAGACAGCAGCCGTTTTGATGGAGGCTGGGGATTTTATGATTTCACAGCTGGCGCCGGGAAATTGAAACCGCAAGCCGAACCGTTACCGCAGACCGCAGGTTGCCTGGCCTGCCATCGCGAAAAAGCCGCGACAGATCACGTCTTCACGCAGTTTTATCCGGTGTTAAGAGTGAGCACCGCAAAACTATAAGACACAAATATGAAAAAGATCGGTTCTATTCTTGGCGGAGTCGCTGCCGCCGTTTTGCTTTCATGTTCATCGAACGTAGTTGTCAATGTCCAAACGAATGGACAGGCCCCTGCTTTCGAACTGGAAAACATCGCAGGCGGCACGACCAGCTCGGCGGACTTGAAAGGCAGAGTGTCGGTGGTTGACATCTGGGCAACATGGTGTGAACCCTGCATCGCAGAGATCCCGAAGTTCAATCGGTTGTTTGAAGAATATAAAAGCAAAGACGTGCGAGTCGTGGGAATCACCACAGTCTCACCACACGACGACATCGCACCGAAAGCTAAGCAATACGGCACGAAATACACAATCCTGGTGGGCGACGATGCAGTCGTTGACGGTTTCGGAGGAATCATCGGTTGGCCGACGACGTTCGTCCTCACGAAGGACTGGACGATCTATAAAAAATATGTTGGAGCGCTGCCCGATAAAGAAGCCCGAATCAAGAAGGACATTGACGCGCTACTGAGCCGTTCTAACTAGCCACAAAAAACCAGGGCCAAACTCCTCCCGGGTTTTGCGAGAACAATAGGTTCTCGCCCGCTCCCACAGGAAGGTCTGGCCCTGGTTTTCAGACGGGGACAA
>DATFXZ010000487.1:0-4536 GCA_035315305.1 Terriglobia bacterium
GAACCAATGAGAGGTGATCTGCTGTGGGTCTATGAAGGACTCACTCAATATCTCGGCTGGGTGCTGGCTGGGCGTAGCGGTCTGGTAACGGCAGACTTGAACAGGCAGTTTCTCGCCTTAGCTGCGGCAAACCTCGACAACCGGGCAGGCCGTGAATGGCGCTCACTAGCGGATACGGCGATATCGGCCCAACGGCTCTACGAAGCTAGACGCGATTGGGAATCGATGCGACGCGGAGTGGATTTCTACGACGAGGGACTGCTCATCTGGCTCGAAGTGGACACGACGATTCGCAAGCAGTCTCAAGGTAAGAAATCCCTCGACGATTTTTGCCGCATCTTTTTTGGGGCGCCGGACGGGCCACCTCAAGTGAAGCCATATACATTTGAGAGCCTCACCGAAGCACTTAACAACATCGCGGTGTACGATTGGAAAGCATTTTTCGAAACAAGACTGAATCGGATTGGAACCGATCGCGCGCCGCTGGGCGGCATCGAGACCGGTGGCTACCATTTGACTTACGTCGATCAGATGTCGGAGCGCCAAAGAGATTTGGAAGAAATTCCTCCATATGTCAGCGTGGCTTATTCCATCGGTCTACGATTGACTGGTGACGGCTTAATCATTGATGTTCTTCCCGAAATGCCCGCCGCACGAGCTGGCCTCGGACCTGGCATGAAAGTCGTTACCGTGAATGGTCAGGAGTACTTCGGCGGGCTGCTTCGCGAAGAAGTCCGAAAAACGAAGATCGGTGGATCACTCGAGCTAACGGTCAGGAACGGCAGATCGTTATCCAGCTACAAATTGAATTACCACGAGGGCGAAAAATACCCCATGCTGCAGCGCAATGGCCAAGCAGCGCTCATCGACGATATCCTGAAACCTCTGACACGGTAACCAGTCGGCTGCGGCCATGTTTTGCCGTTGTAGTCGCATGATATTCTCTTCCGCGCATGAGCGGCAGCAAACAGGGATCGATACGACTCGTCGCGCTGGCAAGCCTGATCGGCACGACAATTGAATGGTACGACTTCTTCCTCTACGGAACCGCCGCCGCTCTTGTTCTCAACAAACTTTTCTTCCCGACATTTGATCCTTTGAGCGGCACGCTGGCATCACTGGCCACGTACTCGGTCGGGTTCATCGCACGGCCGATTGGCGGGATCGTGATTGGCCACTACGGCGACCGGATCGGCCGAAAATCGATGCTCGTGTTGACTCTGGTGATCATGGGTGTGGCCACGTTCCTGATCGGACTGTTACCGACCTACAGCATGGTCGGACCACTAGCGCCGGTCCTTCTGGTTTTGCTGCGGACGGCGCAGGGCTTCGGCGTCGGAGGCGAATGGGGTGGCGCGATTTTGATGGCGGTAGAGCACGCACCGCGGGGGAAGCGGGGCTTCTACGGCAGTTGGCCGCAGATCGGCGTGCCCGCCGGGCTGCTGCTCGCTAATCTGGTTTACCGCCCGTTCGCTCGAATGCCTCAGGAGACGTTTCTGTCCTGGGGATGGCGCGTGCCGTTCCTACTTAGCATTCTGCTCGTCATTGTCGGACTAGTCATTCGGGTCCGGATCCTCGAGACGCCAGCATTCACGCGAATCAAAGAGAAATGTGAGGAGGCCCGGCAGCCCATCCTTGAAGTGCTCGCCCGATATCCAAAAGAGGTGCTTCTGGCTATGGGCGCCCGTCTGGCGGAAAATGGTGCCTTTTACCTGTACACGGTCTTCGTCCTTGTCTACGCGGCGCAGCACGTCCACATGAATTCCAGCATCGTCCTTGGCGGCCTCATCCTGGGAGCGGCGCTCGAGCTCCCCGCAATTCCGATGTACGGGGCGTTGACCGACCGTGTGGGACGGCGGCCCGTGTATCTGTTCGGCGCAATCATGACGGCCGTTTTGGCATATCCGATTTTCAGGATGCTCGATACGGGCTCGCCGCTGCTGGTTCGACTGTCGCTTTTGCTTGGGCTGCTGCTGTCCCACGCGGCAATGTACGCGCCGCAAGGCGCATTCTTCTCTGAGCTCTTCGGAACGCGCGTCCGATACAGTGGCGCCTCGCTCGGTGCGCAGCTTTCATCGGTGTTGGCTGGAGGGCTGTCGCCCCTTATTGCAACATGGCTTCTGCAATACGGATACGGTCGCGGCGCGCTGTCGTTGTATTTGATCGGCATGGCCGGAATCACGATCGTCTCAGTGCTAATGGCCAGCGAGACGATGCATCACGATCTCGAGCTACGCGAGGCTGTTAAGGTCGCGCATTGATGAAATTTGTGGTGACTCCACCGTCCCACTGCCCCGAAGAAAAAGCAGCTCACTGCCCGGCGGGAATGAGTTTTGCTTCGACGGTGAGCTTGGCCGATTCCGCAACCTTCACGGGCAGGCCGAGCTCCTCGTACTTACGCAGAAAGTCAGGATCGTTGTATGCGAACGGTTCGATGTCTTCCCAGGCGAAAAGTTTGTAGTCGCCCGGCGCAACAGTTCGAATCAGGAAATGTCCATTCTGGTCGGTTATAGCAACTCGATAAAAATCCCGGCGATCCGTCTGCCGATCCGGTATCAGCACGGCCTGAATGCCGCGGACCGGCTTTCGGTCTTTGTCGGCGATTGTTCCATCGATCTGCCCTCCGTTCGGGCTTAACGAAACGTCCAGCCCACTCGACGGCGGACCCGTGATCGAGATTCCAACAAGACCATCAGCCGATCCAAGCCGCGCGTCTTTTAGATACATGCCCGGCGGCATTGGCGAAACCGTGACGCGGTAATCTCCGGTCTGCACATTTTCGATCTTGAAAGATCCGTCGGCGGCGACAGTCTGCGGTGAAGGGTTCATAAACACTTGCGGCACGACCGGCGACAGAAACACCCGTATCATGTCGAAATTCGGCAATGACGAGATCGCCGTGCCTCCCTCGATCGACAACCGTCCGGACACGGTGATGCCGGGTGTAAAAGCGACGACAAGATTTTCCACGTCGGCATTCGATACATCGACAGCCACCTGCGCGGTCTGGTGCTGCACAGGATTCTGCGTCGTGATGTTCGCGTCGACGCGAAGAAAATAAGAGCCGGGCGCGACATCGCGGATGTCAAAAGTGCCGTTGGTATTGTTGTAGGAATTAATGGCGCTGGTCAGATTCGGAATCATCCCGTTCGTCAACGTTCTGGGTAGCATCAGGATCGAGGCGCCGCGAGGGAACTGTCCGGTTTTCGGATCGAAAACTCTCCCCTTAATGCGATACAACTGCTGTGGCGTCATTGTGAAATCGATCGTGTTCAGTTCCTGGCCGGGCTGTACCTCGACAGGCGCGGCGGACGAGGAGTCAGTGGTTCCCGGATAATAGGTCACGGCATAGCCGGGATCCGTTACTTCATTCGTTGATGGCTGCAGCGGGAGTGACGAGGTCGATGAGCGTATAGGGCTCGCGTTGACGTAATACTTTCCGGGTGAGACCCAGTAGATCCGATACTCGCCGCGATCATCCGTCTTGCCCGCGGCGGCTTGTGAGAAGGTTCGACGGCCGGTCGCGTCGTAGGTCGAGCGCAACAGTTGTACGTTGAGGCTCGGCATAGGCTCCCCGGACGGATCGATGATTCGTCCGCTGACGGCGCCCGCCGCCGTCAGCCGGAATATCACGTCTTTCAAGGCCTGCCCGGCCACGAGGTTCACCGGAGTTCCGGGCCGGCCGATGGCGCGCTCGCCGAACGCCTGCCTGGCGAAACCGTTCCGCTGCGCCGTCAGCGCGTACGTACCTGCGTCGAGTCCTGTGATGAGGAAGTGGCCCTGGGCGTCTGTGGTCGCCGGAGGGATCGTGTTCGAGGGATTCAACTGAATCGGGGCGTCACCCTGCGTTGCTGTGCGAGTGATCGTGATACGCGCACTTCGGATCGGTTCGTTGGTGCCAGCGCGCAGCACGAAACCTTCGATACTGGCCTTCGGCGCCTGTTGAGATGGCGCGGTTTGTTGTTGCTGTTGCAGAAGTACGAACAAAGCGGCGATCGCCACCAAACTCATACTCGCCTCCAATAAACGTTTGTGCAGGTGCACAACTATTAGCGCAAATTGGGCTCAAGATCGAGCGGATCGATGACCCTGTTTCTGCGTGCTACTCTTCAGAAATGAAGGGGAGAATCCCTCATTCACGAGGACGTCGCTGGCGTGCAGACATCTCGACAAGACGTCGCAATTCCTTGATCGGTTCCGGATTGTCGTCGACCTGAAGGCGCAGCACAACATCGTTGTTCAACCAGACACCGCCGCTTTTTTTGACTACGATCATCGCCGCGGACTGCTGGCCTCGGGTGTCGCCGCCCGCGGCCTGACCGGCTTCAAGAGCGGCCTGAAGGCGAAGAGAGATGTGACCTTTCGTTGTCTCGAAGGCCTTCACCATATTCGTCACAACCGCTTCGCCGGCGAGGATGTTACCCTGCGCCGTGCAGTACCTGCCCTGCTTGTCGCCGCCGTATTTCGGGGCATCCGGTCCAGTGTACGCAGCGACTTCTCCGTTAGCGTTGATCAACGCAAACTGCCGGCCTTTCT
>DATFXZ010000488.1:0-3844 GCA_035315305.1 Terriglobia bacterium
TCGATGCAAGACGACATCCACCGTCTTCCGCGTTGCGTCGAGCTTGCCTGGTTCAGCCAGCATCGCAGAGGCAGCCTCCACGCCCGAGGGCCGCGGCGTGAGATCGCGGAGCGACGGAGCGATCTTCACGGTTTGCGGGTAAACGTCAGCCCACGAGACGAATGGAAGAGCTCGCACCTTCTTTAACTCGGTTTTCGGAAAGTGACATATATAAGCACTCCCGGGTACAGACTCGATGATTCTGGCCCCCGCCTTCGCCAGCTCTGCGCGCTGCGACCGGTCCAAAGGCTGCTTCGTCTGGACGATGATGTAATCCGAAGCCTTCGCCGTCTTGTTGTCCAGAGCCATCGCTGCGAGGACCGGTTTGGGCGCCGTAGGATCAATAGCGATTCCGTTGATGACGATGTTCGTCATTGCAATAGCCTCCGATTCAAAAAGTCGCTGTATAGAAGAACAGGTACGCAGGCCGGATGTCCTGCGGAAATCCGAAAAAATCCCGCCAATGCGTAAGCGTGCCAGAAATGATCTCGATCCTTTCGTAAACCAACGCGGTTGTCATAGGAACTCCCTATCAAAAACATAGGACTAATGTGTTGGACCTATGTCGTCTGACGTCGGCAAACTGCAAAGCAAGGAACGATTTTAAGTAAAGGAGAAAAAGAAATCATGCCTGACAAGCCCACGTTGACAACCTCCGCAGGCGCTCCCGTCGCGGATAACCAGAACTCTATGACCGCCGGGCCTCGAGGACCGGTATTGCTGCAGGACTACCAACTCATCGAAAAGCTAGCCCATCAAAACCGCGAACGAATTGCGGAGCGTCCCGTCCACGCGAAAGGCTGGGGAGCCTACGGTACCCTGGAAATCACCGAAAATATCACCCGGTATACGAAAGCCAAAATGTTTACGCCTGGGAAAAAAACAGAAGCGTTTGCGCGTTTCTCCACTGTCGCAGGAGAGGTAGGAGCTGCCGATGCAGAACGGGACGTTCGTGGATTCGCGCTGAAGTTTTACACGGAGGAAGGCAACTGGGATCTGGTGGGAAACAACACTCCGGTTTTCTTTATACGCGACCCATACAAGTTCCCGGATTTCATTCACACCCAGAAACGGCACCCGCGAACAAATTTGCGTTCGGCGACGGCGATGTGGGACTTCTGGTCGCTTTCACCGGAATCGCTGCACCAAGTCACGATCCTCTTTTCAGATCGAGGCCTGCCTGTGGGAGTGCGTCATATCAACGGCTACGGCAGTCACACGTACAGCTTCATCAATTCCAAAAACGAACGGTTCTGGGTGAAGTTCCATTTCAAAACGCTGCAGGGACACAAGCATTGGACTAACGCCGAAGCGGCGGAGATCGTCGGTAAAACTCGTGAGTCCACTCAAGAAGACCTGTTTTACTCCATCGAGCGTGGGGATTTTCCGCGCTGGAAATTTCAGGTGCAGATTATGCCGGAAACGGACGCGCAGAACACTCCGTACAATCCCTTCGACCTCACCAAAGTGTGGCCTCATAGCGATTACCCCGTGATCGACGTGGGCATTTTGGAATTGAACCGCAACCCAAACAACTACTTTGCAGAAGTCGAACAGGCAGCGTTCCAGCCAAGTAATATCGTTCCCGGGATCGGCTTCTCGCCGGACAAGATGCTGCAGGCTCGCATCTTTAGTTACGCGGATGCCCATCGGCATCGCCTCGGCACACATTACGAGGCTCTGCCGGTGAACTCCCCCAAATGCCCGGTGCATCACTATCACAAGGATGGACAAATGCGATTCTTCCCAAACAATCCGAACCCCGATGCATATTACGAGCCGAACTCATTCAACGGACCCGTCCAGCGGCCCGAACTTGCCGAACCCCCACTGAAGATCAGCGGCGATGGTGATCGCTACAACCATCGCGAAGGAAACGACGACTATAGTCAGCCGCGCGCATTGTTCAATCTCTTCGATGCCGCCCAAAAGGCCCGATTGTTCGCCAACATTGCAAGTGCCATGCAGGACGTGCCGGAGTTCATTGTCGAGCGTCAACTCGGACACTTCGAAAAGGTTCATCCTGATTATGCGGCGGGAGTCCGTGCGGCTCTGAATATGAAGTCGGAAACGACTGCGGCAGATTGATTTTGTCCTGAATCGTTATAACCTTGCTGATCATGACGGCTAAGATTACACGCCGTTCAGTACGATTCATTTTCGCTTTTGGATTGGCGGTTCTGCTTTATGGCTGCGGTCCGCCCCCGGCTGTTCCGGAAAGGCTCCCCGCCCTTCTCGCTGACCAGGAATTCTGGAGTTTGATTACAGAGTTCTCCGAGCCGGGCGGGTCTTTCCCATCCGATAACTTTCTCTCGAACGAGTCGGGATATCAGAACGTGATTCCCGCTCTTCTGAAGACGCTGAAGCCCGGCGGTGTGTACATGGGCGTCGGGCCCGAACAGAACTTCACATACATCGTTGCGCTCCGACCGAAGATTGCCTTCATCATCGACATCCGGCGTCAGAACATGCTCGAGCATTTGTTCTATAAGGCGCTGATGGAAACCTCCGCAGATCGCGCCCAGTTTCTCTCGCGCTTGTTTGCGCGTCCGAACCGAGTCGACTCGATGACGCATTCGACAACCGAAGCGTTGTTTCGCCTCTATGGATCGAGTCGACCCAGCGCATCATTCTTCGAGACAAACATCACGCATGTAATGAACTACCTGCAAAACGAAAAGGGGTTCAAGTTATCCGAGCAAGATAAGGCCGGAATTCGTCACGTCGCAGAGGCGTTTTTCAAGTCAGGCCCGGACCTTACTTATACCTTCATCGGCGGCTATGGCGACTTCAAACGAACCCCGACTTATTCCGAGCTGATGAGCGAGGGCGACGGTGTAGCGTGGAATTGGAATTTTCTCGCAACCGAAGATCAATTCCGGGCAATCCAGCACATGGAGAAGCAGAACTTGATTGTGCCGCTCGTCGGCGATTTCGCCGGACAGAAAGCGATCCGTTCGGTTGCGCAGTACGTGCGGCAACACGGAAGCACGATCCGCACGTTTTACACGTCAAATGTGGAGCAGTACCTATTCCAGGACAATGAGAAGTGGAAACACTTTTACGACAATGTCCTGCTTTTGCCCACCGATTCTACGAGTACTTTTATTCGATACGTTCCGAATCCCTGGGGCTTCGGCCGGCACCATGGAACCCTGGCTTCTCCAATGAATTCCATAGTGCAGGCCTACCGCTACGGCGGAATCCAAGGCTACTACGACGTTGTGCGCCAATCGCGCGGCTCAACCGAGTAGCTCTTTCATAACGACAGCCATATCGAGCAACGCCTTTTCACCGTTGCCCACGAACGTGGAACCATGCATGGGTGCGCACGCGCGCGGTTTCAATCCGGCCAATTCCTTAATCTGAGCTTCAGTGCGTGACGTGTACGGCATGTAGTACGCCAGGGGGCCGCCTTGAAATGCGCTTGTGGTCTCACGAAAACGGCCTACGATGTCGTCGTCGGTTACAGGCGATGTGTCACCAGCATGGCCCAACAGGTCCGAGCAAAACAGGGTCTGCGTTGTTTCTTCAAAAAGCGTGCCCGCATCCCATCCGTGCGGCAGGTGCGGCGTTGCTTTGAACCGAAACCTGAATTTCCCGGTTTGTACAATTTCGTCGTGGTTCAGCCCACGAGCCGGACGAACGGCACCATCGTTTACAAAAACCATACTGCCGACAACGCTGCAAATGGCCTCGGCGCGAGGCGCAAGTCCAAGCCAGTCATTCAGTGAGCCGCACTCGTCCGGCTCAAAGTGGCTGAAGCTCACGTACCGGAGCGATGCCGGGTCGATGACCTTTGACA
>DATFXZ010000489.1:0-4707 GCA_035315305.1 Terriglobia bacterium
TCGACCGAGTCACACAGCAGGTGGCACATGGCGACATATGCGCCCAGAGGCTTTCCCTGCCCATCCACGAGCCCCTTGTCGATGGTGTAGTACTTCAAGGCCGCACCCATCCTGCTCTTGATAAGCGGAAGGTGTTTCGTGCGGTAGTAATCGTGGTCGAACCGCACGCCCGGTTTGAAAGGATACATGACGCTAACTTTGATCAACGCTTCCTCCTGGAAATTGTGCAATTAACGGCGGGCGATGAGCATCTTTTTGAACGCGATGCCCTCTGAGGGGCTATGGTGCGTGATCAGTGATTACAGGAGCGGGGTCGATCGCGTGAATGAAGATTTCCAAAGAAAGGCAAATCGATGCGAACCGAGCTTGTTTGCGATCCGGGGTGGTGCCAAGAGCAGCACGAACGCGCCATGGCCTTTGCCAGGATTTGGGATGTTTAACTTGAAACGGCTTCTTCCCGACCACTTTTCGTCAAGCTGATACGCGCAACAGCACGATCCGGCTCACGACAAGGTGAGAATGGATGCGCCTGCGATCGCAATTACACCGCCGCCGATTTGAACAATCCGACGACTGTAGACCTGGCCTGTCTTGCCGATCGTAAGACCCAAGCCAACGCCCAGCGCGTGAAGTAGCTTGGTGGCGCAGATAAAACCGGCCCCATAGAATAGACCGGACACGCCTTGAGGCATTTCCATCCCGTGAGCGTGGCCATGAAAGATTGCAAAAAATCCAACAAGGCCCATAGCGACTAGCGTCGGTACGCTAAGTTGAAGTGCGACCACCAGGCCAAACACAATAACCGACATGCCAATGCCGATTTCCACGAACGGGAGCTGGACACCAGCCATGCCAGCAATGCCCGCGAGCGCCATGACAGAAACAAAGGTCAACGGCACTAGCCATAACGCCCGACCACCCAAATGAGCGGCGAACAAGCCGACAGCGACCATTGCCAGAATATGGTCGATACCGCTGAGTGGATGCGAGAATCCGTGTACAAAGCCGTGAGTATCGCCGGCGCCAACATGGGCTGACGCGGCGACGGGCACGAGAGCAAAGACACCGACGCAAAATCCCAGAAAAGATCGGATCATTTTTGTTCGGCTCCTGTCTTCTGATGTAGTCGCACGCTGCACACTTCGTGCAGATCGTCTGCAGTCCTCATCGGCATTCAACCGCAATTGCATTCGCCTGCTTGACCGCACGGCGGGTCGGACGATTGGCGACATTCGCGCGCGCAAGTTCAAGTGCCCGCCCGCAGTCGTTGCCGCTGGCGGCGTAGAATTCCGCCGCATGGTCCGCGAAAGCAAGCAGGTGTCTTTCAAGAAGTTTATCGAAACCAAACCGGACGGCGTCGAGCTGTGCTTCGGCCTCTTCTAGCCTGTCTTGCGCGATCAGCACGTCGGCAAGACGCCACCGGACCTCCGGATCGCGGCTTGAAAGTGCGGGCAGGAGTAGGGCCTCCGCGTCGCCGGTTTGCTCTTGGCTTGTGTAAATCTCTGCCAGGTGCACACGCGCCTTCACATAGCCTGGCAAGTAAGCAATCGCACCGCGATACCAGAGCGCGGCAAGATTTGGATCCGGTACGGGCACGAGTTCTCCCCACAGCATGCCGAGCTGAAAGCAGACCCACGCCAGCGGAAACGGCGAAACGTCATCGTAGGAGGAAAACGCTTGCTGATAAACAGCGTCCGCCTCGGCGAAACGTTCGAGATCGGCGAGCAGGGCGCCGAAAGGTACCAGATCTTCGAGCCGGCCGCTCGCGGTGGCGATTCGGCGACGCGCCGCGAGTACCGCATCGAGATTCACGCCACAGGCCTGATCGATCGTCAACGAATGGCGCTCGATTGTCTCGCAAGGTCCGCCCATTTGCGCCGCACGCGCGAGGTGGCCTCGTGCATCGTCGAAGCGATGCACTGCCGAGGCGACTTCGGCCTCAACAAGCGCTGCGCGAGACGAGTTGTCCACGCTTGCAAATTGCGCGGCGAGCGCTTCGAGGCGATCGAGCGCGTCCAGGTCGCCGAGAAATTGCGCCGCTAGACGTTCTATATCGACAACCGCCTCGGCAACGCCCGGCAGACGCGGGTCTTGCGCGAAACGTGCCCATGCGGCGCGGCGTGCACTTTCCAAATTGATCGCAGCGATCTCGCCGTCGGTCGCGGATGGACAGGGGTAGTCGAGTTCCACGGCTGTGGTCATTTCGCGACTCCGAAACGGGGCTTCAGACTTTCGAGACCAGTCCTGAACAATGTCGACACCATGACCTTCACGGCCCTGTCGGTCTTATTGGTTGCCAGAAATTGCGCCCGCCAATCGGCGACACAACCGCTGCCCTTCGACGTCACTTCGAGCTTGCCGGTGTAGGGGGAAGCGGAAATCCCGGCGATGTTCGTGTAGCGAAAGTACCGCTTCGTGTCGTTGATTTCCTCAAGACGTTCGACAAGTTGCTGTCCGTCGAGAGTTCGGATCGTGCGGAGCTGACCAATCCCTGTGCCGGTCAGCCTGACTCTTGCGGTCAAGGGATGCCAGTCGCCGCCAAACTGTCCGATCAACGACCACACCTCGTCGGGCGTCGCCGCAAGTTCGACGGATTCGACAATTGTCTGCAATTCCATGTTCGGCGTCGCGAAATATGGAAACACCTTCATGCCAGGCTTCGTCGCCCCGGTCGCTCCGCCCTGGAGGAACTCGCGGTCATGATTGACGAGCCAGGTGAGCAGGATGTCGATCACGTTCGCGTCGATCGTGCGACCACCTCCCGTCTGATAAGGACGGCCGTGAAGTGTGCTCTTCTCGATCTCGAGGTGGCTTTGATCGGTGATTGACTTGGCGACATCGAACAGCAGAAAATCGTCGAGGAAGATTTTTGCGTTGGCGGAGAGCGCGTCCGGCGTCCAGTCGGCCGTGCCGTCGAGCATGTCCCAGGTGGCAAGGCTATCCGTCAGGCGCTTCAGAAATAGAGGCTGCAGCTCCTTTGGAATCGCGAACGGCGTCTGCTGATTCCACAGATCGCGCAAATCGTCGATGTCAGACATCGCGGGATTGTTGAGTCGGATGTTCGTCTGCTCGGGACGTCCAACCCAGTCGATGCGGCGGGCCGGAGGTCCAAGGGGGCCTGGGGGCAGCGGGACGGGGACGGTCTCGGCGATCGCGCCAAACAACGAGCCTTTCGCGGGATCGAGCAGGCGGCGCGTATCGAGCTCGACGACCATGCAAAGCACGTTAGTGTGCTGCAGCAGGTTCGGAATCTTCTTGAGCTCGGCGACGACCCAGGCGAGGTAGAAAGGGTCGGAACGCAGCCCGGCGAACACGCGGACATCGCCCTCCGGCGTCGACGACCCCTTCTCGTCATTTACCGTGAGCGACAGCTCGCGACCGCCCGGCAGTTTGCAAACGCCGTGCTGGATCGCCTTCCCCGCGGCATCGCGCTTGAGAGTCTCGAACCGGAAGCTGAAGCGGATCTCATCGTCGGCGGGTTGAAACTTTGTGGCGTTGCCAACGCTTGCAACGGTCACCCGGCGAACGGCGATCGAGTAATTGATGACGTTCGAGAAAATCGCATCTTCGCCGGCCGATGGGAAAACGCACGCGGCGAGGACGGTGTGCGCCGGATTCTCCGGACTCGTGAATGCGAAAAGGTCGGAGAGGTCGGCGGCAGGCTCGCCGATCGACCGCGGACCGTCAACGTGGTCGGACATCGTTAGTCTCCTTTGCGCTCACTTCGCTACTCCGAAGCGCGACTTCAAACTTTCGAGACCCGTCTTGAGCAACGGCGACAACATTTTTTTCACAGAAGCGGGTCCCAGAAATTGCACGCGCCAATCGGCGACGGAGCCGCTGCCCTTGGGCGTCACTTCGAGCGTGCCGGTGTAACGGGAAGCAGGAATCCCGGCGACCAGTTCGTAGCGATAGAACCGCTTCGCGTTGTCGATCGCGGCGAGGCGTTCGACGATCTCCTTGCGGTCAAGCGTTTCAATCTTGCGGAGCTGACCTACTCCTGTGCCGGTCAAGTTCACTCTGGCCACCAGTGGATGCCAGTCGCCACCGAACTGCCCGATCAACGACCACACCGTGTCGGGCGTAGCCGCAAGCTCGACGGATTCGCTGACGGTTTGCAGCTCAGTGTTCGGCGTCGCGAAATACGGAAACATCTTCATTCCCGGTTTCGTCGCCCCGGTCGCGCCGCCCTGTAGGAACTCCCGATCGTGGTTGACGAGCCAGGTGAGCAGGATGTCGAACACGTTCGCGTCTACGGTGCGGCCGCCTCCTGTTTGGTAAGGTCGGCCGCCAATCGTGCTCTTTTCGATCTCGAGGTGGCTCTGGTCGGTGATCGGCTTGGTGACATCGAACAGCAGAAAATCATCGAGGAAAACATTTGCGTTGGCGGCGAGCGCGTCCGGCGTCCAATCGGCTTTGCCATCGCGCATGTCCCATTCGACAAAGCTGTCCTTCAGGCGCTTCAGAAACATTGGCTGCAGGTCCTTTGGAATCGCGAACGGAGTCTGCTGATTCCACAGGTCGCGTAAATCGTCGATCCCTGACAACCCGGGATTGTTGAGCCTAACGTTCGTGTGCTCTGGGCGTCCGACCCAGTCGATGCGGGCAACTGGAGGCGCGATTCTGTTTCGCTGTTGCGGGGGAATCGTCTCGGCGATGGTACCGAACAACGAGCCTTTCGTAGGATCGAGGATGCGGCGCGTGTCG
>DATFXZ010000490.1:0-4344 GCA_035315305.1 Terriglobia bacterium
AGCTCTCGGAGCGCCAAAGCGAGGCGTTGAGCGGTTACTGGACAGCCTCGTTGCAATTGGCTATCTCACCAAACGAGGCGCGCAGTTCGGACTGACTCCTGTCGCAGATACATTCCTTGTCCGCACCAAGCCTTCATTCATCGGCCCCATGGCCGATGAGACTCTATTGACTCTACCGGGATGGATGCAATTGCCGGACGTGGTGCGAAGCGGCAAGTCCGTCTCTGCTGTAGACACCGCCGAAGGCCGTGAGTTCTTTCCGCGTCTGGTGAAAGCGATTTTCCCCATAACGTACAATGCCGCACGCGGCTTCGTGCAGTCGTTTCCGCAGGCCAAGCTGAAGAAAATTGAGCGTGTGCTCGATGTGGCTGCCGGCTCCGGTGCGTGGTCGCTACCCTTTGCTCAGGCCATCCCGAATGCACGAGTGACCGCGCTGGATTATCCGGAAGTCACGGTCGTGACACGAGAGTACGCGCAGCAATTCCGCGTAGGTCATAAATACGATTACCTCGAAGGTGATCTACGGCAGATCGATTTCGGACAGAAGCAGTACGATGTCGTCATTCTCGGGCACATCATCCACAGCGAAGGTGAGAAGTGGGGAAAAGTTTTGATCAGCAAATCGTACAAGGCGCTCAAGCCCGGCGGTTCGCTCGTCATCGCAGAAATGATTCCGAATGATACCCGAACCGGCCCGCTGTTTCCGGTCTTGTTTGGACTCAATATGATTCTTCACACCGAAGAAGGCGACGTCTTCACGATGGCGCAGTATAAACAATGGCTCAAGCAGGCGGGCTTTACCGCGGTCAAGACTGTTGAGGTGGATGCTCCGTCACCATTGATCGTGGCCACACGTTGAACCGACCTAAACGCGTGAATAAATGGACAGGGCGTGATATTCTTCCGGCGCCCCAATAAAAATCTCAAGGAGTCACCGGTATGCAACGAATGAAAGCGAGCGATTTCCCTAAGGAAGTACTCAGCCTGTTTGACCGTTACGTTCATGGCGGTATCGATCGCCGTGAATTCATTGAAAAAGCTTCGAAGTACGCGGTGGGCGGCATGACGGCCGCGGCGATGTTGGAAGCCCTCCGGCCCAATTTCCTTTTGGGCGAGCAGATATCGGCCACCGACTCACGAATCAAAGGAGAGGAAGCGACGGCTCCTTCACCGCAAGGCAATGGCACGATAAAGGGTTACCTCGTCCGGCCCGCGAAGGCTAGCGGGAAGCTGCCGGCGATCGTGGTTATTCATGAGAACCGCGGACTGAATCCGCATATTCGAGATATTGCACGGCGTCTCGCTGTTGCGAATTTCATCGCCTTCGCCCCGGATGCATTGACACCGGTCGGAGGATATCCGGTGAGTGAGGCGGCTGATAAGCAGGAAGAAGTCGCGGCACAGATGTTCGGTAAACTCGATGCCGCGAAGCGAACCGAAGACTTGACTGCCGCGGCAACCTGGATCAAAGGCCACGCGGAAAGCACCGGAAAATTAGGAGCTGTCGGTTTCTGCTTTGGCGGCGGCGAAGTGAATAAGCTCGCCGTTCGGTTGGGCGATGGTCTGGCGGCGGGCGTTCCGTTCTATGGGGCGCAGGTTCCGGCGACAGATGTCGCAAAGATCAAGGCACACATGCTGATCCAGTACGCCGAAATGGACGATCGCATCAACGCAGGCTGGCCGGCTTATGAAGCCGCGCTGAAGATGAACAAAGTGGACTATCAGCAGTTCACGTATCCCGGCACGATGCACGGCTTCAACAACGACACCACGCCGCGCTACAGCGAAGCGCAAGCGAAAATCGCATGGCAGCGCACCGTGGATTGGTTCAACAAACACGTGCGGGCGTCGTCGTAGAAATCGGAGTTATGAGTTGTGAGTAATTCTGGAACGGTTGCGTAATTACCTAAATTCAATAGAAGATTCCTGGGGGAATTTAGGTAGTTACGCAACCGTTCCAGAATTACTCACAACCTCTTAATCCTCCACTCGTTCCAACCGACGCGACCGGACGGCGTCCGCAAATATCTCCAATAACGGAATACTTTCTTCCCAGCCGATACATGGGTCGGTGATGCTTTGGCCGTACGTCAGCTCTTTTCCCGGTATCAGATCTTGCCGCCCGCTCTTGAGATTGCTTTCGATCATGGTTCCTCGAATACGATCGTCTCCGCGCACGATTTGCGCCGCGACTTCACGGCCGACGTCGATCTGACGCGTGTAGTTCTTTTGGCTGTTCGAGTGGCTCAAATCAATCATGACGCGCTGCGCAAGGCCGGCGGCGGCTAGTTCTTTGCATGCGGTATCGACGCTCGATGCGTCATAGTTCGGCTGCTTACCACCGCGCAGAATGACATGGCAATCTTCATTTCCGAGCGTCGATACGATTGCCGAGT
Organism: Terriglobia bacterium; assembly: GCA_035315305.1. Taxonomy (GTDB): domain Bacteria; phylum Acidobacteriota; class Terriglobia; order 20CM-2-55-15; family 20CM-2-55-15; genus 20CM-2-55-15. Next base: position 2,397 of record DATFXZ010000490.1, read on the forward strand.
GTCCTTCCTTCGTTACCGACAAAAAATGATGTGGCTGTTGCGATGTACGGATCGCATCCACAGCGATTCGGAGATTTCCGTCGGTGCCGTTTTTGAAGCCCACCGGGCATGATAGGCCTGACGCCAGCTCGCGATGAACCTGGCTTTCGGTCGTTCGGGCGCCAATCGCGCCCCAACTGACTAGGTCCGAAATGTATTGCGGTGAGATGACATCCAGATATTCCACGCCGGCAGGCATTCCCATTTCATTCAGCTCGACGAGAAGCTTGCGGCTGGCACGCAGGCCGTCGTTGATTCGAAAACTGCCGTCGAGGTACGGATCGTTAATCAGGCCCTTCCAGCCCACCGTGGTTCGCGGTTTCTCGAAATATACACGCATGACGATCAGCAGGTCCGCTTGCAACCGGTCCTTCTGTGACTTCAACTTCTGACCGTATTCGAGGGCTGCCTTGGGATCGTGAATCGAGCACGGGCCGATGATAACAAGTAGACGGTCATCCGCACCGTGAAGAATCCGATGAATCTCCTGCCGTGTCTCGTATGTGACTTCCGAAGCTCGTTCAGTGAGAGGAAATTCGCTCCGAATAGTGTCCGGGGGTAAGAGTTCTTTGATTTCCCTGATGCGTAAGTCGTCTGTTCTGTAAATCCTTTTGGTCCTCATTGAATAATCATTCCGGGCCGAAAACAAGAAGCACGTTCCCGAATCCGGAGTTTCCAGTGCCATAGCCCGATCCTACAAATACCATTCCACCGGCCACAGTGGCGCCGGCCTGTCCCATGTTGCCGCCCTTAGCCGACACACCATTGACGGTCTCGTAATCTCGCGCCGTATTGTACTGCCAGAGAACCGCGCCATCTGTCGTCGACAGCGCGCGTAAAGTGCCGTCTGAAGATGCGGTGAATACAGCGCCTGGAATGGCAGACGTTGCCGCTGGATTGCCCGGGCCTGCCGCCGCGAGCTTCGCTGTCCAAGGCCGCGAACCGTCCGAAAGTTTTACCGCAGCAATGCCGCCGCCGGGCTGATTCAGTCCATAGTAAACGTTTTGGCTGTCGGATGCGCCGCCAAACACGATTAAGCCGGCAGCGGAAGGCGGTCTCTCCGCGATGTTGGTTCGCCAGACCACGGCGCCGTTCTTGTCGAGATCAAGGGCCAGCGCTACACCACCCTTACTACCGGCGATCATCACATCACGCCCATCCGGCAGCGTGTGCATGATAAGCGCTGAGCCGCCGAAGTCGTAGTCTGGGCCGAGCTTGGCAGGGCAGTTATCGCCTGGTTCCCCAGTCGCTCTGCAATTGTTAATGAAGCCGTCGCCTTGAAACTCCTGGTGCTGCCACACAATTTTGCCGGTCTCCATGTCCATCGCAATGACCGAGTCTGTGCCTTCTGTCGCGGGTTCGCTGACGCCGTTGCCCGTGCCGACGTAAATACGGCGACGCTTCGGATCAACCGTCGGAGGATTCCAAACGGATCCACCTGCCGGGCCATACAGCGTGACACCTTGCTTGTTCTTTCCTCGCGGCTTCGACTCTTCGGGAATCACGAATGTCGTCCAGAGCTTCTTACCCGTATTCGAATCCAGGGCTGTGACGTGCCCGCGGAACGTGCAGCATTCATACGTCAGAACCGCGCCGGTCGTGGTTTCCATGGAGGACATCGGGACGTACATTCGGCCGCCGTCAACCGTGGCTGATCCGGTGCTTTTCGCTCTCGGATGAGCGCCGGCGCGGGTCTTCCAAAGGAGCTTGCCGGTTTGTGCGTCCAGCGCGTAAGCCCGCGTGAGGACATCGACGAAATAGACAGCGTACCTGGTCGCGCCTTGACCTTGAATTGGTGCGACGGTCGGCGCGGTGCGAGTACCCGAGTCGGCATGAAACGTCCAATAAACACATCCGGTCTTCGCATCGAGCGAGTAAATGTAACCGGCATCGCTGCCGAAGAAAACGC
>DATFXZ010000491.1:0-3096 GCA_035315305.1 Terriglobia bacterium
TTTCCCTAACGTTAGCGGGATTCCTGATTCCAAAGAGTAGAGAGTAGATCGTGGGCAGAAGTACCATCGTAATGACGGCTCCCAGCGTGAGCCCAAACATGATCACGACCGACATCGAAACCCAAAAGACGTCGCTCAACAGCGGGATTACGCCAAGCACAGTTGTGCCGGCGGCAAGCAACACCGGTCGCAAACGAGAGACGGCCGCGTTAATAACCGCGTCGAAAGGAGATTGACCGGCTCCTTGGAGCGCATCGATCTCATCAACTAAAACGATCGCATTCTTGATCATCATTCCGGCCAAGCTCATGGCAGCGAGAAGGGCGACGAAGCCGAACGGCTGGCGCGTGATCAAGAGGCCGAGGGTCACGCCGATCATTGCGAACGGAATGATCAGCACGATGATCAGCGGCTTGCGATAGGAATTGAAAAGCCCGACCAGAATCAGTGCCATGATCAATGCGGCTGGCACAATCCCCGGAACCAACGAAGCCTGCGCGTCGCGCGCATTCTTGTATTCGCCATCCCATTCTATGGTATAGCCGGGCGGACGCTTGATCTTTGAGATTTCTTCTACCAGCTCCGGCGTTCGTAACTCGGTTGCCAGCCCAACCGGAACTGCCTGTACCGTGACGGCCCGCCGCCTATCCCAGCGCCAGATCAGTGGGTCCTCCCACTCCAGACGGATATCGCGCGTCACCTGCCGAAGTGGAATCGTGTTCCCGCCAAAGGCGCGCGACACTTGTAGGTTTGGCAAAATAGCCGCCGCTTCTTCACGTTCCGAATCAACCGCGCGCAGCACGATCGGCAGAAGCTTATCCTTTTCGCGATATTGCCCGACGATCGCTCCATCGAAGGCGCGCCGCGTTGCGTCTGCAATGTTTTTGCGATCCACGTTCGTCCAGCGGCCATTGGTGACGTCGTAAACCGCGACAATGGTCGGCACCCGTTGCCGCCAATCAGTGCGCACTACCTTGGCCTGTGGGCTGGCTGCGATGATTTGTTTTGCCTCTTCTGCCAGTCGGCGCAACGTACCGGGATCAGCTACCGCCGGCCCGCTGATGCGCAGCCGGACGGCCCATGTCTCGCTCGGCCCCAATCCATATTTTCGTGGAATGACTTCCGCGTCCGCCAGGTTCTCATTGGCCCAAACATCAATCTCATGCATCAGCTTTTCGGCATCGCGGAAATCTTTCAAACTGACGATAAGCTGACCATACGACGAATAAGGCTTCTCAGGTTCGACTGGCAGGTAAAAGCGTGGCGGACCTTGTCCGATGAAAGCGGCTACGCTTTGAATCTCAGTTTTTTTCCCTAACAAATCTTCGAGACGGCGGAGCACCTCAGAGGTGCGCTCGATTCGAGTTCCCTCAGGCAACCAGACATCGACCATGAATTGCGGCCGGGAGGAGTTCGGGAAAAACATCTGGTTAACGAAACGAAAGCTCGTCCCGGAGCCGATCAGCAATACCACAAACACGAGAATGACCGGGATTCGCATGCGAAGCGCGCTGGTCAGCAGCTTGCGGTAGGCACGGAAGAACCGCGTGCCATACGGGTCGGCCGGCGCCGCCCCTTCGCGGCTTGCCAGCATCAGCATGCCGACGACAGGCGTTACGGTAATCGCCACGATCCAGCTGAATCCGAGGGAAATCGCCACCATTGAAAAAAGGGAGGCACAGTACTCACCCGCATTTTCAGTCGAGGCTGCGATCGGATAGAACGCGAGGATCGCAATCGCAGTCGCGCCCAACAGCGGCATCGCAGGTTTGGAAGCCGACTCGATCGCAGCTTCCTCACGATTCATTCCTCGCCCAAGGCGAACCATCATGTTATCGACCACAACGATGGCGTTATCCACCATCATACCCATCGCAATGACGAGTGCGCCTAACGACATGCGCTGTAGATCTATCTTGAGCACCGCCATGAAGATGAAGGTGCCAAGAATCACGAGAACCAAACCGGTGATGCCGACGACGAGCGCGGGCCGCAATCCCATCGCGACCCAGAGCACCGCCAGAACAATTAAGACGGCGGCGATCAAGTTCTTCACAAAATCGACAATCGAATGGCTCACGAGATCGCCTTGCCAGGCCACGCGCTGAATTTCAATCCCAACCGGTAACTTTCCTGTCAGCTCTGCGAGGCGGCGGTCCAAGGCGTGGCCCAACTCTACAATGCTGACCCCTGGCTGATTCGTGACGGCAAGTCCGATGGCCGGACGGCCATCCACCCGCATGAGCGCCACCGGCGGCTGTTGATAATCCCGCCGCACTTCGACGATGTCACCAAGACGTACCAAACCAGCTGGCTCAGTCTTGCCGATCGGGCCGCCGCGGATCGACAAATCCGCGATGTCTTCGGGCGTCCAGAACATTCCTGTCGTCGCAACCTGAAGGCGCTGATTCCCGACATCGATTGCGCCCGCGTCGACGACCAGATTCTGCTGTTGAACCGTGTTGCGAATCTGATCGACGCTTACGCCCGCGTTTGCCAGTCGGCTTTGCGACACGTCAAGGTATATGCATTCAGGCTGAACTCCCCAGACCTCGACCCGTGCCACTCCCTTCACGAGACTTAACTCCTTTCGCAGCCCATCAACATATCGCTCGAGGTCCGCGTCACTGAACCCGTCGGCTACGACTCCGAGCAGGAACCCGTAAACATCTCCGAAATCATCCACTACCCTCGGCTCGCCGACACCCGGCGGGAATTGGCGGCGCGTATCGCCAACTTTGCGTCTTAGTTCGTCCCAAATCTGGGGAAGCTGACTCGAACGGTACTGTGGCCGGATCGCCACCGTAATCTGTGAAAGACCCTGTCGTGAAAACGACGAGACATATTTTACTTGTGGCAGTTGCTGAATCGCCAACTCAAGTCTGTCCGTCACCTCCAATTCTACTTCCTTCGGAGAGGCACCCGGATAGGCTGTTACCACGACCGCATTTTTGATGGTGAACTCAGGATCCTCGAGTTGACCGAGAGTAAAGTACGAGGCGATGCCGGCCAACACGAGGACGAAGGCTGCGAAAAGGGTAAACGTGCTACGCCTGACCGCGGCTGCAGTCAGCTTCATTTTGTTGCTTCCGGCGC
>DATFXZ010000492.1:0-2709 GCA_035315305.1 Terriglobia bacterium
ATCTTTCGACTTGAACCGTACGGCGCAAAGATTGTTGCCGTCATCGACAACGGCCTCTTCAGGATTCATTCCTTCGATAAAGGAAATACCCTCTTCGAGGGCCTTAATGACTTCCTCGTGATTCAACCGGTACGCGGGAGAGTCCACGAGCCGTTTTCTATAAACGATCGACACGCCACCCCAGTCACGCACAAGCGGCACAAAATTCGGGCTTTCATTCAGAGATGCAGCACGAGCGCGCTCGGCACGAATAGCGGCGCCATGTTCGAGGAACTCCTTCAAGATCTCTCGTTCGTTGGAATTGAAGGACGCAAGCAAAGCATCCTCGCCGATCTCGTCGATAAGCGTTTCGTAACGCTCGAGGACTTTTTCGACTTGAACCGGATAATACGCGAACAACTCAGTGGCCGTATCGATTGCCGTCAATCCGCCGCCGATCACCAGCGCAGGCAGACGCACTTGCAGGTTCGGCAGGGCGCTTCGCTTGAAAGCGCCGGTGAGCTGAAGCGCCATCAGGAAATCGGAAGCCTTACGAATGCCGTTTGCAAGATTGTTCTTGAGATCGATGATCGTGGGCCGCCCTGCGCCGGCGGCAACCGCAATATGGCGGAATCCCAACCGCCACGCGTCATCGATCGTAAGCGTCCCACCGAAACGCACACCGCCGTACATTCGAAGCATGTCGCGGCGCGCAAGAGTCAGGTGAAGCAGCGTCAAAAAATTCTTGTCCCACCGGACTGTGATGCCATATTCGGAAACCCCGCCGAACCCCTCGAGAATGCGATCATCGAGCGGCGTATAGATCTCGGACCATGAATAGATCGGGCGCGGCGGTTTGTCGGGACCGCCGACCAGTTCTTCGTCAAACGGCTCGATTTTCAGACCATCCACTCCGACCACTCCGAAGCCTTCGTTGATGAGGTGGTGCGCGAGTGTGTAACCGGCAGGCCCCATACCGACGACGAGCATGTTCATGCCGTTATACGGAAGGGCGTAGGGGCGGACAATGTTCAGCGGATTCCATCGCGTCAACAAACCGAATATTTCGACGCCCCAAGGGAGATTCAGCGTATCGGTGAGAACGGCGGTCTCGATCTGAGGAATATTGACCGGATCCTGCTTCTGATAGATGCAAGCTTTCATGCAATCGTTGCAAATACGGTGGCCTGTCCCCGGGCACATCGGATTGCTGATCATCACTAACGCAAGGGCGCCGATCGCATCGCCATTCTTGCGCATGTAGTGCATCTCCGAAATCTTCTCGTCGAGCGGGCAACCGGGCAGCGGAATGTCGAGCGGATTGGTTGCGATGCTTCCATCGGCGTTTTTAATGCCTTTCGAACACGTATCCTTATCGCGCTCATGGCACAGAATGCAGTAATGAATCTCACTAAGAATTTCTCGCGGCTTCATGCGCATGTCCGTCAATGCGAAGCCGTCGCGGCGTCGGAGGCGGCCATCGGGTCCGATGATTTCTTCGGTAAGTCGGGCGTTGGGCCGCTGGACCTGGACTAAATTGAAATGATCAATGGATTCGGGAAAGCGGAAGCTGATCCAATGACGGTACGCGGGGTCGTGGAGATGCGCCGCACACCATTGTTTCAGAAGTTCGAGCGCATCCGCCAGTTTGCCTGCGCGTTCCGATTGCATGAGATCGACCGCAGCCATGGCGGTTGCAAGCTCCGGATCGAGCTCACGTCCTGCCTTTTGGATCGCCTGTTGTCGTAGCGTTTCGATCTGGGCATCCAAGACTCGCTGATCGCCACAGGGCGCGATCTTTTTCAAATTCGGAAGCACGCGACGGCGAATGAAATCGACTTTGAAACGGAAAATGGGATTTTGATCGGCAGTCGCAGCGGCCAGCGCATCGACCTCCTCCGCAATACCGAACAACTTCGTCAGGAATTGGCTGACATGGCCCGACATTGACACGAGCAATGCCGAAATCTCCTGCGGCGTACGTGGTTTTTCCGGATGATTGCGATAATCGTCCCACGCGGCAAACAGCTCTGGATTCGCCGCAAGAACCTCGCAATCAAACACATCCAGCAACTCTTTAAGCCGTTCAGTCTTATAGAGATCGGCATATTCAAGGCCTTTTAGGCCCAGACGTAGCTCGGTCGGCGCTCCTGTATTCTTCGTCTCAAATGTTTTCATCGTTGGGTGACTGAACCCGAAACCTAGGAAGGGTCTGGGAGTCCTGCGAATTGCCTCCTTACGGCATTTTAACAAGAGTGACCGCTTTTTTGAGCCGAGGATTCCCGGGTAGCAGGTGTAATTTTACAAGATCTGATTCAAGTGATGCCGCAGATGGACGACGTAGTCCCGCATGATGAACTCCAGGTCCAGATCCTTTCCATCCGGTGTGTGCCAGACATTGCGAAGCGTGTTGGGGTTTACGTCACGAATCACTGAGGCGAGTTGCATGTTGTATCGTCGCCATAGCTCGATCAGCTCGAGCCATGACCGATCCTGATAGCGTTGAAGCCGTACCCATCCGTCGCCGTCGTATCCCGGCAAATCGATGCGAGAACTGAGTTGGAGGCGTACGAACCTCTGATGGTTATTCGCTGCCGAATCGATCAAGTGTCCCAGAGTTTCCTTTTTGGACCATTTGCCTGGCGCAGGCCGCTTCGATGCCGCGGCTTCATCGATGTGGCTTAGACGGCCGGCAGCGTCGAGTGCTGATAACAGATCATTCGCCACGGA
>DATFXZ010000493.1:0-5848 GCA_035315305.1 Terriglobia bacterium
GTTTCACGGCGCACCCCGGCCTGCCAGTACGGGTCCCGCGCGGAATTTGCCATGATCGACGCACGCCACGCGAACCCAATGGAAATATCTTCACCGGCGGAAGTAGAAAGCCCATTGTGGCACGCGAAACATCGATCGGACGTTTGGAACAAATCGATCTTGGGCTTGCGTTCCGATTCCGCTGCCTGATCCGATTTCGGTAGAGAGATCAGCGATACAGCAGCCGCGACGATGAGGTATCGGAAGAAGAATAGGAGCATGTTTCACCAGCCTTCCAGTAGGCCGCCATCGAACCAATCCCAGAGCACATAAAACATCAGTTGCGTCGATCTGCCCGCAGTGTTGTTGACGGGCCTACGCACACCTACATTCGCGCGGACGTGATGCCGCCTGTTTAACGACACCTGCACTTCCGGCAGAAGATCCCAATTTGTTCTAGCGCCGGATACCAAATCGCGGTCCACGAGAAATTCAAGCATCGGCGTCCAAATGCGGCCGAAGCCGCGGTTTTGTGCGAAGGTTTTGCCGATCGCTGCATTGAAGAAGACAGACTGAGGGGCCTTCTCGGTATGCACCGGCAATTCAGCCCCGGTTTGGATTTGGAAAAAGCTGAGTCGGGTAAGACGCTGGCCGAATTCGGCGAAGGTTCCGAAAGTCGTTACACCTGAACCCAGATCGCGCAACCTGTTTCCCGTTGGCAGCGCAACTTCGCCATGCAAGCTGAAAATGGATTGACTCCGGGACAACAACACCCGTTTGTATCCGAAGACCAAATCGCCGATCCCGCCAATCCAGCTGTTGTTGTCGCGTTGCAGGAAACCGTATGGGGCAGCGAATTCGAGTTGATTCCGTACACCAAAACGTCGTTCGTAGATCAATTCACCATCAACACTGCCTGGACCGTTTGTGTTGACTGCGGATGTCAGGACCCACTCGTCCTCGGGAAACGCCTTTTCGGTCACGAGAGCGCGCGGCAAATTCATTTCTCCGAGCGGCCATGCCCGTTCCGTGCAAAGCGTGCGAAGGTAACGTATCACTTTGTCGATTTGGTCGAGGGTCAGCGATTCGGAGAACGAAGGCATGATGTCCGACCAGCCCCTGCCCGGTCCACCTTCGTGAATGGTCGCTTTCCAATCGAAAGTGTCTTCACGAGTGCTGCCGTTGCAGTCAGAGAAGTCAGGAAACTGCGAAGGTTTTTCGAACCCAAGTGTGCTTTCCGGTTGACCTCTTCCGCCGGGACCGTGGCAGCCGATACATGCCGCTTCATAAATCTGTTGTCCGGTGTCGAGCTTGAGTTCAGGCGTGTTTTGGGCAAGTAGAATTTCTTTCGCCCAGAGCGCGGACATTACCAATAAAGCCAAACGTGTTCGTCGTGCTCTCATAAAAGAGGGGGAATATACGGCGCTCGTTTCACATCGTCAATCTGGTCAATGTTGGTGATGAAACTCATTCTCTTTTGTATTTAGCCGCGGATAACGCCGATCTGCGTAATCTCCGTCATCCGTGGCCAAATAATCGGTACAATCGGTAGGTTATGGACTTCAGATTGGTCTCGTCCTACTCCCCGCGCGGCGATCAGGCCACGGCTATTGACCACCTTGTGCGAGGACTCCATGAGGGGGAAAAGCATCAGGTCCTGCTGGGTGTCACTGGATCCGGCAAGACATTTACGATGGCGAAGGTCATCGAGCACGTGAATCGGCCGACGCTCGTGCTGGCGCATAACAAGACGCTCGCTGCACAGCTGTATCATGAGTTCCGGAGTTTTTTTCCTGAAAACGCTGTCGAGTATTTCGTCAGTTACTACGACTACTACCAGCCTGAGGCTTACATCGCGGCGACCGACACGTATATCGAAAAAGAGTCCACGATCAATGATGAAATCGATCGATTACGCCTCTCGGCAACGCGGTCATTATTTGAGCGGCGCGACGTCGTGATCGTGGCCTCCGTGTCTTGCATTTACGGTTTGGGATCTCCGGAAGCCTACTATGGCATGCTGCTCATGCTCGAGAAAGGTCAGCGTATTACTCGTCGCGAGATTCTTTCGAAGCTCGTCGAGATTCTCTACGAGCGCAACGACCTCGACTTCAAGCGCGGAATATTTCGCGTTCGCGGGGACACAATCGAAGTTCATCCGACGTACGAGAGCGTCGGCTTTCGGATTCAATTGTGGGGCGACGAAGTCGACAAGCTGAGCACATTTGATCCCCTAACCGGCGATGAATTCGGTGTGCTCGACCGGCTCACGGTATACCCGAAGAGCCACTTCGTCATGCCACGACCACGTCTCGAGCAGGCAGTCGATACGATAAAGTCAGAACTTTCAGGTTGGGAAACGTTACTCGAGCAGCAGGGCAGGCTACTGGAAGCGCAGCGCATTCACCAGAGGACGCTGTTTGATATGGAGATGGTGAAGGAGGTTGGCTACTGCCACGGCATCGAAAATTATTCCCGTCATTTCACGGGCCGTATGCCGGGCCAGCCGCCGCCAACGTTATTGGATTACTTGCCGCAAGATTCCTTGATGTTCATCGACGAGAGCCATCAGACAGTTCCGCAGCTGCGGGGTATGTATCACGGGGACCGTTCGCGAAAAGAAAACCTCGTAGAGTATGGTTTCCGTTTACCGTCTGCCCTAGACAATCGGCCGCTGACGTTTGAAGAATTCGAGCGAAGGACGAATCAGCTCATTTACGTGTCGGCTACGCCGGGCCCATATGAGTTGACGAAATCCGGTGGTGTCGTCGTTGAACAGGTGATCCGGCCGACCGGCCTCACCGATCCTCAAGTCGAAGTACGTCCGGTGCGCGGCCAGATCGATGATCTGCTTCACCAGATTCGTTTGCGCGCCGAGAAGAACGAGCGTGTGCTTGTTACGACGCTCACAAAGCGTATGGCCGAAGACTTGGCAGAGTACTACACGGAGGTCGGCGTGAAATGCCGCTACCTCCACTCGGAGGTCGAGACGCTGGATCGAATCAAAATTCTTCGCGGCCTCCGGCGGGGTGAGTTCGATGTGCTGATCGGCATCAATTTGCTACGGGAAGGTTTGGATCTGCCCGAGGTATCTCTTGTCGCGATTCTTGACGCTGATAAAGAGGGCTTCCTGCGCTCGGGGGACTCGCTCATCCAGACCATCGGCCGGGCTGCGAGACACATCAACGGCCGGGCGATGTTGTATGCCGATATCATGACGGATTCCATGAAGCGCGCTATTGACGAAACGAACCGGCGCCGGGAAATTCAAACGCGGTACAACCTGGAAAACAACATCACGCCTGAAAGCATTATCAAACCGGTCGATATGACACTCGTCGCGATTTCGGAAGCCGACTATGTGAAAGTACCGGAAGAAGAGGCCGAAGAAGTCGTTACGGATGATCCGGAAAAGATTGCCGAGCTTATTGGGAAACTTGAGGCAGAAATGCGCGAAGCTGCCAAAAAATTCGAGTTCGAGCGGGCTGCTGAACTCCGTGACAAAGCACGGGAATTGCGCGCGACATTGCTGTAGAATCCGGGCGTAGAATCCTTATGTGGCGAGTCGTGATTTCATCGCTTTTCTTCACCGCAAACGTTTTTGGACAAGCTGCTGCGGGGAACGAGAAGTTCGATCAAAAGCAGTATGCGGAAGCTGCCAACGCGTATGAAAAGATTCCGGCCGCGCAGCGCGACACGGGAGTCTACAATCGCCTCGGAATTTCTTATCATCTGACCAATCAATTCAAGGCGGCAGAAAACGCTTACAGGGCCGGTCTGCGCTTGCAGTCGGACAATGCCGATGTCTTGAACAATCTGGCCGTGCTGTTCTACTCGCAGCAGAAGTTCAGCGATGCGGAACGACAAGTCCGGCGCGCGATCGAAAAGAATCCAGAAAACGGAGTGGTACGGCTCAATCTACGTGCGGCACGGTATGCGCGAGAGAACGCCAAGAATGCTCGGGATGTAGCCAATAGCCTGGCGAAGGACAATGCGCTGCTCATCGAGAAACGAGAAGGCGATCTCTTGCAGATGCAAATCTTAATGACGGCGAAAGACCTTGAAGAAGCCGGCTTGCATGAGAGGCGGGGCGATTCTTTTTTTGCGCGAAAAATGTATGAAGACGCAATCATCGAATACAAGAAATCGACCGCCATCGATCGCTACAACGCTGCGATATTGAATCGTCTCGGACTTGTTTATCACCAGAGTCAGAAGCTCGGTGAAGCTGAACGATACTATCGCGACGCTTTGAAGCAGAATCCGTTTTTCCTCGAAGTCCTCAACAACATTGGAACCGTCGAGTACGCTCGACAGCGTTACCAGAATGCTCTGGACCAGTATGAGAAGGCGTTGAAGATTCGACCGGAATCTCCAACCATACTCTTGAACATGGGCGCTTGCCTCTTTGACATGAAGCGGTACGACGAAGCGCTGCAAGCCACCCGGCATGCCCTGGAAATCGATCCGCGAGTCCTGGACAAAGTTTCCGGCTTTGGCACACTGATCCAGACTTCACGTCGCAGCGATCCGGTAGTCAGTTTTTACTACGCAAAAGTTTACGCTGCTCAAGGCGACAAGGAGCGCGCGATTTCCTACCTCAATCGGGCGCTCGATGAAGGCTTCAAGGAATTCGATAAAATCAAAACCGATCCTGCCTTCCGCGTTTTGTCCGGTGAAGAGGGTTACACCAAATTGATGGATCGCATCGCCGCACTTACGGCTTCCAACACCCAAGACAAGTAGTGGAGTATCTGGATTTCGCTGTCGAACTCGCTCGAGCTGCCGGCGATATTTTGCGGCGCTACATGAGTGGTGAGAAGCAGGTCGAGTTGAAGGGGCATGCGAATCTGGTCACGGTTGCGGATAAGGAATCGGAAGCGCTCATCATCAAACGCATTCGGGAGCGATATCCACATCATTCAATTCTTGCGGAGGAGTCGGGTGCATTGGGCTCGTCTGACGGCCGCGAAGGGAAGTGGATCATCGATCCACTCGATGGCACGACAAATTTTGCGCATCAGTATCCGTTTTTCGCTGTTTCAATCGGATTCGAACAGGCTGGGGAAATACTGTGCGGTGCGGTCTACGATCCCTGGCGTGACGAGATGTTTAGTGGTGGGCGTGGACTCGGGTCGTTCCTCAATGGTGAGCGATTACGGGTTTCAGATGTAGAGACGCTGCGCAGCGCTCTGATCATGACGGGATTTCCCTACGGGTTTCGGGAAAAGATCCGCACGGTGATGCATCAGTTCGAAGCCTTTCTGGTCGAGAGCCAAGCCGTACGGCGTGGCGGTTCGGCCGCGCTGGATATGTGCTACGCCGCATTGGGCCGTGTGGATGGATTTTGGGAAATGGATCTTCTCCCCTGGGACACCGCTGCCGGATTGGTGATCGTCGAAGAAGCCGGTGGTCGTGTGACGAACTTTTCGGGACAGCAGTTCTCGATCTATGACAGACAGTTGCTTGTTTCGAATGGGCGGATTCATGAGGAGATGGTGGCGGTGCTGGGGAAGGCGAAGTAGGGGATTGAAGACGTAGATTGGGAATTCGGGATTAGAAATTTGGGTTGGAAATTCGAGATTGGAAATTGAAGACTAAAGACTAAAGACTAAAGACTAAAGACTAAAGACTAAAGACTAAAGACTAAAGACTAAAGACTAAGTCCCCTCCTCACGAGGAGGGGATTAAAATTTCACCAATCCGAATTTCGGATTCCCGATTTCCAACTCCAATTTTAAAATTTCCGATCTTTGCGATTTCGATTTCTGATTTCTCCAATTTCCCATTCCTCAATCCTCCCCCATCCTGATCACAATCATCGTCCGGTCGTCCTGCGGTCGAACTCGTCCGATGAATTCCGCCAGGG
>DATFXZ010000494.1:0-2608 GCA_035315305.1 Terriglobia bacterium
CTGAAGTCCAGACACAGCCTACAACCTCTGGCCCTACGAGCGAGACAAGTCTCGATCTAGCTATCGAGAGGGCTTGTTCGTTCTTACTGTCTTCGCAATGCGAAGAGGGTTACTGGATAGCAGAGCTCGAAGCCGATACGACCCTCGAATCGGATTACATTACGTACCTGCATGTCGTTGGGAAATTCGAATCCTCCCGTATCGCAAAGCTTGCTCGGTATGTCCGACAGAGACAACTCTCGGATGGTGGCTGGAATATTTTTGCAGGCGGTCCTTCGGAACTGAACGCTACGGTCAAAGCTTACCTTGCACTCCGTCTTGCCGGAGACTCGCCTGATCGCGAACACATGCTCCGCGCATGCGTTCGCGTGCACGCGCTCGGTGGACTCGAGCGTACAAATTCTTTCACACGTCTGTACCTTGCACTGCTGGGAGCGATTGGATGGGAGATGGTGCCGGCCGTTCCGCCGGAACTGATGTTCCTGCCGAAATGGGCGTACATCAACGTTTACGAAATGTCATCCTGGACTCGCGCCATCGTCATTCCCCTGACGATACTTTATTCTCGAAAGCCTTGCTGGCCGCTGCCTTCGAATATTCGCGTCGATGAACTGTTTGCAGATTCATCTCACAAGACCGCTGCTTTTGATTGGGGCCCGGGCATCAGTTGGCGCAACTTTTTCCTCGGACTCGACCGTGTATTGAAGGCGTATGATCGCCTGCCCTGGAAACCCGGCCGTGAGCGAGCAGTGCGGCGAGCGGGTCAGTGGATGCTGGAGCACTTGGATCGATCCGACGGACTAGCTGCGATCTACCCAGCGATGATGAATTCAATATATGCGCTGATCGCGCTCGGATGCGCTCCAGATCATCCTGTTACATCCAGCCAGATCGCGGAGCTTGGCCGGTTCGAAATTGAAGAATCGGAAACAATACGGCTTCAGCCCTGTCTGCCGCCTGTCTGGGACACGGCTATTGCGGCATTCACGCTGCTCGAAGCCGACATAGCGGCGGATGACAGCAGGCTTCAACGAGCAGCCGAATGGTTATTGGACAAACAGATTACAGGTCCTGGTGACTGGCAGATCAAGAATCGGGACGCGGCTCCCGGCGGTTGGGCGTTCGAGTTCCGCAATGACTTTTATCCCGACGTTGATGACACGGCATTCGTGTTGATGGCGCTCGAAAGGATTCGATTTACCGATCAAAATCGGATGGCAAAAGCCATCGAGCGGGGAACCACGTGGATGGTCAGTATGCAAAATCGCGATGGAGGATGGGGCGCATTCGATCGCGACAATGACCGTGCCATCCTCAATCACATCCCATTCGCTGACCATAATGCGATGCTAGATCCGTCATCGCCGGACTTAACGGCACGTGTTCTTGAATGTCTTGGGCAGTTCGGTTGGAACGCATCACATCCACGAATTCGAAAGGCCATCCACTACTTGTTCAGGGAACAGACGCGGGAAGGTGCATGGTACGGGAGATGGGGAGTCAATTACGTCTACGGAACCAGTGGTGTTTTGCGCGCGCTTGCGTCGGTTGGAGTACATACAGGTCCGGCGGTTGCGCGAGCGACGAAATGGTTACGATCGGTTCAGAACGATGACGGCGGATTTGGAGAGTCGTGTGCGTCGTATGACGATCCCAGCCGCATGGGACAAGGGGAAAGCACTCCATCTCAAACGGCCTGGGGGCTGCT
Source organism: Terriglobia bacterium (assembly GCA_035315305.1). Taxonomy (GTDB): domain Bacteria; phylum Acidobacteriota; class Terriglobia; order 20CM-2-55-15; family 20CM-2-55-15; genus 20CM-2-55-15. The sequence goes on from DATFXZ010000494.1 coordinate 1,709, forward strand.
GGGCTTATTGAGTGCGGCGGCTCCTGATGATGTCGCTGTTCAGCGTGCTGCAAATTACCTTCTCACGCGTCAGAGACATGACGGATCTTGGGACGAAGAGCCGTTTACCGGAACAGGATTTCCAAAGGTGTTCTATTTGAAGTACCACTTATATCGGCACTACTTTCCGCTGTATGCGTTGGCCCGCTACAGGCGGTTGCTTGAGAATCGTTATCGGCCTGGGAGGCATTCTTGAGATTCCCCTGGACACTTACCGCCAGCATGACCGGCTACATCGCAAACAAGCGGATTCGTGGTTCTGAGAAATTTCCGCTTGTCATGATGCTCGAACCCCTCCATGCCTGCAATCTCACCTGTACAGGGTGTGGTCGCATTCGCGAATACGCCGACACCATTCGCGAAAAGCTCAGTGTCGAGCAGTGTCTTCAGGCGCTCGATGAGTGTGGCGCGCCCGTTGTATCAATTTGCGGCGGCGAACCGTTCATCTATCCCGATCTGGGGCGTTTGGTGAATGAGATCCTCCTCCGCAAAAAGCACATTTACCTTTGCACGAATGGAATGTTTATTCGGAAGCGACTGCACGAATTCAAGCCGACTTCCCGGCTGTTTTTCAATGTGCATCTTGATGGGCTCGAGAAGACTCATGATTTGTGCGTCGAACGCGACGGTGTCTTTCGGGCAGCGATAGACGGTATCAAAGCTGCAAAAGAGGCCGGCTTTCTTGTTTGCACGAATACGACAATCTTCAAGGAAACCGACCTAAACGAAATCAAAGAGCTGTTCGAATATCTGAGTACGCTCAACGTTGACGGCTACATGATTTCACCGGCGTATTCGTATGCGGCGGTACAGCAGAAAGAAATATTTATGTCGCGAGACGACATTCGCGAAAAATTTCGC
>DATFXZ010000495.1:0-3563 GCA_035315305.1 Terriglobia bacterium
AAAACCTTTGGCTCAACGGCCAACACGACACCCGGCTCAAGAGGCGCGTCGAACTTTGGCGCGATCACCGGTATTTCGTCCAGCTCAAGACCGACGCTGTGCGCGACGAACCTGACCTGGTTCTCTGCTGCTCCCATGAAGTGGGCTGCGAACGACGTTTTCGCCACACGATTGAGAATATTTTGATAAATCTCGCTCGGAATGTTCCCAGGCCGGAGTTGATTTTCGATCCAGGCATTGAGCTCGAGGATGTAATGATGGGTATCGCGCATTTGCTGCGAAACTGGCCCGATGGAGTAGGTCCGCGACCCGTCCGCGATATATCCCGCATAGCCGCCACAGATATCGATCATTACTGGTTCGTTCCGCTGAAGCACTCTGCGGCTGCCCATCGTCGGTGCAGCCGGATACAGGCCGCGCACGCCGACGGGACCATCGAAAGCATGCGGATGTGCCGCGGTTTCAGCGAATGAGACCGCGCCATAGTGCATCTCCATGTTGAACCTGCGGACGCGAGTCAAGCCCTGATGCCCCGCCATTCTCAGTACGTACTCGATACGGGCTGCGAGTTCGAATTCGGCCAGACCCTCGTGAAGTTGTTGGGGAACATCGAGGAACATCGTATCGAGTTGTTTCGCAGCGCGGTGGATGCATTCGATCTCATAGGGCGTCTTTACAGATCGTGCGTTGCGTACCAACATGGAGCTATCGATAATTTTTGCCTTGGAAAAATATTTCGAAACCTGGTGATAAACAGTCACCGGAAGGACATCCAATTCAAAGCCGACGGTCTCACCGGGATTCGGAATCAATTCACGTAACTCGGCATACGTCTTTAGCGGAACAAGATGCTTAACCGCGGACTCCATCTTGGCACGCTCGAAACTCTTCCGCACGGCGAGGAGCGGTTCGCCTTCGCGAGGAAACCAGAGAACTCCGTTCTGTAGGGTTCCTGTCAGGTAGTACTGATCGACGTTTTGGAGAATGATGAGCGAGTCACAATCCATGAACCGCCGGATGCGGGCCCACCGTCGTTCCAATTCTTCTCTAGGGACGTACTCAGTCAATTCCATAACCCCACCCCACAAAATGTAGTTCGTCGACCTGATCGATTTGGAACCCATCGAGTCCCGCCGCACGTAATTGCTGCCGCACTTCTTCCACTGTGTATGCTGCGTGGAGGGAAGCGATGAAGTCGCGTCGGAGGACAGGCGGAGCATCCTTCGCGTGTTCGTTCACCAATCGAACAACCGTCTCATGATTGGCTGGGCGGAGCAGATCGACCATCAGAACGGGGCCGCCTGACTTCGCACAAAGCGCCGCGGTACGCCACAATGCCGTCGGGTCAGCAAAGTGATGAAGGAGGCTGTTGCAAATGACGGCATCAAAGACCCGCCTTTCGAGAGCCGCATCCGGCAGGTAATGATTCTCCAGGGTAATTCTCGATTCGAGTCCCGCCTCCCGAACACGACGCCGCCCGAATCCCAGCATGGCTTCGGAACCATCGACACCAAGTGCAGTGACTCCAGGCAAAGCCTTGACGAATCGAACCGTCACATCCGCCGGCCCGCATCCAAGGTCGATTACCCGCCCCCCCGCAAACTGCGGGAACCGCTCGCGAAAGTATCCCGGAATTTTCCCATGGGACTCGCTCCAATCGGCAGCCGCGTAGGCCTCGGCTTGCTCCTGTTCGTCCATCAATTCGGGTTCAGGTATGCGCTCCATTTGTCAGGTCATTCTGGGACGGTTGCCTTAATTCCTAAATTCTTTCAAGGATGTTCGATTGAATTTAGGTAATTAGGGCAACCGTCCCCAAATTTCGAATTTCGATTTCCAATTACGCTTAGTACCTCATCGACGGAGATGTCTTCAAGCTTCCTTTTCCAGATAAGGCGCGAGCGACGGCCAAGGGGGCCCCAAATTCGCGGGTCGGTCGGGCCGAACAGGGCGAGCGTCGGGCATCCGCCGTAGGCGGCCAGATGGGTAATGCCGGAATCATTGCCGACAAACGCGCGGACGCTTCGCAGGTACCGGAACACTTCGACAATTGAAAGATTTTGGGGCAGCCTACGGCTTCCCGGAAGACGATCCATGAGTTCTTCGAAGAACGGCCAATTCTTTTTTGAACTGCCGCTACCCGGATGGACAACGATGTCCGAATTCGTTGGTTTCCACAGGTCGGGCAGATCAGGACGACTCAGATTCAATGTCCGCAACAAATGGTCGGCGGCATGACCGAAGTCGGGGAATGCATTCGCGCGAATCACGTTCGGAATGCCGGAGGCGGAAAGATTGTTCGCGACGACGGGATCCTTCATCCATACTACGGCCGCGTCAAATTCGAGATCCGGCATCGGCTCGTAAAACAATCTCGCCCACGGTTGCGCATCTATGGAATGGATGCTTTCAACGGTTACTGAATCGACCGCAACTTCCAAACTCGCTAGGTTCCCGACAAGGACAAATCGCGCATCAGCATATCTTTTCTGAAGCGCGATGAGCGCCGGCAGATTTAATACGAAGTCACCAATAGCACACGTTCGAACAATCAGGATCTTCCTCATTCCAGTCAGACCAAAAGCGGAAATCCGCTACAGACGCGGGTTCAAGCCAATACGTCCTTGATTTTTGCGCAGCGTTCCCTCTAGAATATTTGGAGTCTCTAGTGGGGATTAATGGATACATTTGAGATAGGCGATAAGGTTGTTTATCCCAACCACGGTGTTGGCATCATCGAAAAGATCTCGAATCGTCTGGTTGCCGGTAAGTTTGAACGTTTTTACCTCCTACGGATCTGTTCCAATGACATCCTGGTCATGGTACCCACTGCGAACGCCAGTGATGTTGGACTTCGAAAAATCATAGATCGTCGTAACGTCGATCAACTCCTTTCATTTCTCAGCAGTAATCAATTTTTCACTCAAAAAGACTGGAAAGACCGCTTCAAGGAAAATTCGGAGAAAATGCGTTCCGGCTCGATTTTCCATGTCGCGGAAGTCTTTAAGAATCTGGTATATCTCAGTAGAGTTAAACCACTCTCGTTTCGTGAAAAGCGGATGCTGGACAGGGCTCGATTCCTCCTTATCTCCGAACTGTCGACAGTCATGAATATCACCGAGATGGAGATTGAAGACCGCATCGAGAAGGCTGTCACGAAAGCATGCAGCAAGGTTCCTGTCGCCTGAAGTAAAATCCCATTCTTAGATGTTTACGATTTTAATTCTGCCTCTGCTCGCTTTTTTTGCGTTATCCGCGTTCTTTTCGCTTTCCGAAACTGCCATTTTCGCGAGCAATAAATATAAGCTCCGTCACTTGGGGTCTAAGGGCAACAAACCTGCCCAGACGCTCATAGAGTGGCTCGATTCTCCCGACAAGCTTCTGGCTACGCTGCTTTTAGGAAATAATTTTGCCAGCATTGGCGCCGCAACGGTATCGGCCGCCATTGTCTCCCGTATCGTTATCAATCCACACCTAAACATCGCGCTCGCGATCGAAACTGTCGTCCTGACGATTGTTATCCTGCTGTTTTGTGAACTCGGACCAAAAGCCGTGGCAACACGATA
>DATFXZ010000496.1:0-3336 GCA_035315305.1 Terriglobia bacterium
CTGGGAGCTATTGCGACCGGAATCTTCGCATCCAAGGCGATCAACCCGGCCGGAAATGACGGGGCGATCTATGGAAACTGGGGCCTTGTTGGGACGCAACTGATCGCGGTTGCGGCGACTGTCGTGTTCGCGGTTGTAGGAACAGCGGTGATTTTGCTGGTCCTGAAGGCTGTGATGGGGCTGCGCGTCACTGAACAGGACGAACGTTTAGGCCTGGACCTGAGCCAGCACAGCGAAAGCGCTTATGTCTTCACACCGGACTACGACGAGGGAGTTTCCGCTTTGCCCGACCATTCGCCGATAGAAAAGACGGTAACTTCAAAGGCGCAGTAAAAACACAGAGACAGACGGTTTTGAGTTTTGAGTGTCGAGTTTTGAGCCATCAACTCATGACTCAAAACTGATAACTCAAAACTGTCTGTGTGTCTCTGTGTTTTTGCGTCAGAATCAGTGGAATAACAGGAGGACGCATGAACGAGGAAACCACAGCAAAGGCAATTGAAACGCTTAATAAGATTCTCGAAATGGAATTGGCCGGCGCCATCCATTACACGCATTACTCGTTTATGGTGTACGGCTATAACCGCATTCCCATCGTGAACTGGCTGGAGCAACAAGCCACCGAGTCCATTGCACACGCACGCGCAGCAGGAGAATTAGTGACGCAGCTCGGCGCGCATCCTTCGCTTGCAATCGGTCCGTTGCTTGAAACGCACAAGCACGATATCGGCGATATTCTGCGGGAGTCGCTATCGCACGAAAAGAAGACTCTCGTTGAATACGAGAAACTGTTGCAGCTCGTCCAGGATAAGGACGTCATGCTCGAGGAATTTGCCCGCGAGCATGTTTATCTCGAGCGCTTGCATATCGGAGAAGTCGACAAAATGCTTCGCCGGCCGGGAGATATCGAAAGCGTAGAAAAGCCAGTAAAAAAATAGCGTCAGAAGGAGGGAATAAACCGACCTGTTTAGGTCCGGCGCCGATGGTAGAATCGCACTGAATGAAGGCGTATCGCATCGTGACTCTGGTGGCGGCACTTGGTGCTGCCCTTTTTATTTTCGGCGGATCAATTCAGGCCGCAGATGTGAGCTTCCCGATCTATTTCCCCAATTCGAAGCTTATCGTCCAAGCCGACATGATGAACCGCACGGTTTATCTTCCAATAAAGGAAATTCTTGGCCATCTTCGACTTCAATATACAGATTCCGTTGCTCTGGAAACTTTGACCATTCATGCCGGCAGCAATCAATTAGTTGTAACAAAGAACAGTGCGCTGATGTCGTACAACGGTCAGATTATTCTGCTGCCGAGCAAGATCCTCCGCGAGGATAACCGCTGGCTTGCTCCGGTCGAGTTCCTGACGCTGGGCATTTCCAGAATGACCGGCATGGATTTCCGGTATCGTCCCGGAACATCTCGTATCTTTGCCGGAAATGTTGATACGCCGGAACTCGAAATGAATGCGCAGACTTTAGGCCCAATTACGCGTCTGACACTGCGATGCTCGACGCCGATCAATCTGAACCTTAACCGGGAGAACCCGGTAAAAGCGATTCTGGACATCAACCGCACTCCGCTCGATCCCACACGCGAACGTCTGGAGCATAAAGATCGACTGCTACATTCCGTTACATTCGATGACTCGGACGGTGACTCTAAGCTGGTCCTTGATATCACCCGTGAAGTTACGGACCTGCGGATAACTCCTGCCGACAATAACCGGATATTTTTTGTGGATTTCTTGAGAACCGCACCAACCACTGCAACGCCACTGCCGCCAACCCCCGAGCCCCCAGCCGCTGTAGCCACGAAACCTGACGCAGTCGCACCCGAACGCCGAGTGCGCGTGATTGTTATCGACCCAGGTCACGGCGGAATGGACACGGGCGTAAAGACGGCTGCCGGCACCGAAAAAGATCTGACGCTCGCTTTAGCACGCCGCTTGCGAACCGGCCTCATCATGCGGCTCGGCGCGACAGTGCTTCTGACGCGGGATTCGGATATTGCAATGGATAATGAAGCGAGGTCCGCTGTTGCGAACAACAATCAGGCGAATCTGTTTATCAGCCTGCACCTGGGGTACTCGCCCAATAAGATGGAATCCGCATCCTCGATTTTCATCGTCAATGACGGGCTCGGTGAGAACGTCTCGCAGGTTTCGGGAACCAACCAATTGTTCTTGCCCTGGTATCTCGGTTACCGGACGCATCGACAAGCTAGCGCCGCTGCCGCCACCATGCTCCAACAAGAATTGATCAAGGAAATTCAGGGTTGGACGTTTTCTATCAGAACAGCGCCCTTGGCGGTGCTGAGTAGCGCGACGATGCCGTCGTTGCTTGTTGAAATCGGAAATCTGAACAATAGCGTCAATGGACAGACTCTGGCTGATGCCGGATTCCAAACCCGTCTGGTCAACGGAATCGTGAACGCGGTCCAACGCTTTTCACAATCTCCGCAGCCGGCAGCCAACTGACATGGCAAGACATATCAAAATCGGACTGATCGTATTGGGCGTGGGATTCGCCATTGCCCTGGGTTTCTTCGTCGATGTCGTTGGAAGAGTACAGTCCATGATGAAGAACGAACGCGAAACCGAAGAAAACCCGTTCAAGCAGCCTACGCAACCCCTATATACACCGACCGACCCGCCGATGAACGTGAAACTGTTTTTCCCGCCTGCGAGCGGCGATCCGCTGCTGACGGCTGAAGACGCGACGATCTTTCAATCCGCGGAGATCGAAAATCGCGCGAAGCAGATTCTGCAGAAGCTACAAGAGGGACCGCACAACGACGTTATGGTCCCCTCGCTGCCCAAAGACGCCAAAGCGCAGGATTTGTTCATATCGCAAGAAGGAACTGCCTTCATCGACTTCTCGAATGCTATCGCCACAAACCATCCCGGCGGTGTGTTGAACGAGCTTGCGACGATCTATTCGATAGTGAACTCGCTCACATACAATCTCCAGGAAATCAAAGAGGTGAAGATCTTGATCGGGGGCGTCGAGAAAGAGACGCTCGCAGGACATTGCCTGCTCCTGCTGCCCCTTTCCCTGGATCTCTCCATCACGAACGTTAAACCCCGAGAGGAAAAGACTGCATCTGCAGCGGTAGGAACGACACTTAACAGATGAGATTCGAGGGAAGAGCTTCTGATCAGTTGCGATCTGTGCGAATGACACCGGGCTTCATCGCACAGCCTGAAGGGGCCGTGTTGATCGAAGTCGGCAGCACCCGTGTGATTTGCACGGCGTCCGTCGAAGAATCTGTGCCCATGTTTCTGAAAGGCCAGGGCAGGGGCTGGATCACCTCAGAATATTCGATGATCCCGCGCGCAAC
>DATFXZ010000497.1:0-3323 GCA_035315305.1 Terriglobia bacterium
AGCTGTTGAATGTGCTTTCGGAAATATTTGGTATTGGCGCGGAGCCGTTCGACAAGAGTTCGATCTTCTTCCAAAATCTTGAATGCCTCGATGGCAGCGACGGCAATCGAAGGTGGCAGCGAGTTCGAAAACGTGTAGGGACGCGACTTCTGTCGCAGGAACGTGATCAAGTCTTTGTCGGCTGAGATATAGCCACCGGCGGCTCCTCCCATCGCTTTTCCCAGCGTACCGGTCAGAACATCGATTTTTCCATGTACTCCGAGTTGCTCGGGCGTTCCTCGCCCTGTTGCGCCGATGACGCCGATGGCGTGGGAGTCGTCCACGAACAGCGTCTTCCGGTGCCGCTTTGCAGTCTCCACCAGGTCTACAAGGGGTGCCAGATCACCTTCCATGCTGAAGACGCCGTCAGTCGCGATGAAACCAAAGCGATAGGAAGTGTCGGTGTCTGCCGCGATTTTCTTCTCTAGATCGACGACATCGGCATGTTCATAGATTTTCCGGTCAACGGCTTCTGAACGGCACAAACGCGTTCCATCGATGATGCTGGCGTGATTCAGGCGATCGCTATAGATTACGTCGCGGTAGTGATCCGAGCCGAGCTTGTCGTTTACGATCGAGGCAAAGAATCCTTCGTTTGCAGAGAAACATGAAGAAAACAGAATCGTGTCCTGCATTCCGAGGAACTCCGAGATCTTTTCTTCGAGCTGCCGGTGCACGGTGAGTGTGCCGCAAAGGAACCGGACCGAAGACACGCCAAATCCGAATTCGCGAATGCCCCGAATGGCTGCTTCCTTGATCTGTGGATGCGAGGCCAGTCCGAGGTAGTTGTTCGAGGCGAGCATGATCAGGTCTTTTCCGGCCACACGCACGATTGCGCCCTGCTCGGATTCAATGACCGTCTCAGTTTTGAACGTCTTCGTTTTTTCGAGTCGTTCCAGCTCTGTTCGAATTGCGTTGTTCAAGAGTCTTTCTTCCCGCGCACAATGACTCCGTACATGACGAAGTCGCGCGGGACCTTTGTCGTGCCGTCCTCCGCTAGGACGTAAACACGAAACGTCGGATTCACGCCATCCTGCCCGACTTCGAGAGGGTAGACTGCTCGCATTCCTTTCGTTCGAAAAGCAGTCTCGTATCGGTGTTTCTTCAGATTCCACGTGAAAACGCGAACGCCCTGGAAGTCGATATTCGGTTCGGTGCTCGGCTTCCTTTCACCAATGACGTACCATGTGATTTCGCCGGCCAGAGGGTCCTGTACCCGATTGATCGTCTTGACGGCTGCGTAGATGTAGTCCTCGCTGTATTGCGCAAGCTCCGTCGGGATGTCGAAGTCGACAGCTCCAGCGAGTACCCATCCGACCTCGGTAGGAGTCGGGCGCACTTTCAACCACATGTCGTAGGATGTGTCCGAGCCGGGCCTGGGCCTGGTGGCTCGATCAAGCACCTCGATCTTGGTTCCGCTGTCGAGTCGACGAATGATTGAGGTATTGCGTCCCGGCTCTAATCGCAGATTCACGCCTTGCTTCGTTACGGCGGTGTTCTGCGGCTCTAGATTTTGAGATTCGGCGACTATTTTCTTAATCCGGTCTCTCGTTTGATTTGTAACGACTGTGCTCTCTTCCATCCATCCTTCGACGTCGGAACCATACCGCACGCGGTACCAGTTATCCTGCCGCTCGAGGACATCGACCCTGTCTCCCGTATCGAGCAGTTTGATCGTGCGAGATGTGGAACTGTTCTTCATCCGGAGTGACGCGTTTTTCGCGACCACCGTACCTTCATCCAAAATCGGCTCAGGTTTCGGGGCGCAACTTGTTAAAAGAAGGAAAAAGAGGAAAGCGAGAAGGAGTTTCATACGAATCCGTGAGGATAGCATCTACGGCTTTTCATTATAGTACCAGGTCAACTACAATCCACTGGATGTCTCAGACTCCGGATTTCGAAACTTCGCTGAAGAAACTGGAAGAGATCGTGAAGAAGCTCGAAACCGGAGAGTTGTCGTTGGAGTCGGCGTTGGCATTGTTTGAGGAGGGAATCAAGTTATCGCGCTTCTGTCATACCAAGCTGGAAGAAGCGGAACGACGTGTCGAGATTCTCTTAAAGAATGATTCGGGTCAAATGCGGGCTGTTCCCCTGGAAACCGAAAATGAATCTCAAATCCGCAAATGAACACTGAATTGCGCTCCTTTCTAGATGAGGTTCGACCCGCGATCGAAGCCACTCTTACCGAATTACTTCCACCCGCCAATGAACGCCCTGAACGGATCCATGACGCCATGCGGTACAGCACGATGGACGGCGGCAAGCGGATCCGGCCGGCTCTTTGTGTTGCGGCATTCACGGCGTACAAACAAGACTGGAAACCGGTATTGCGTGTCGCCGCAGCCGTCGAGATGATTCACTGCTATTCCTTGATTCATGACGATCTTCCGGCCATGGACGATGACGATTTTCGACGCGGCAGACCGTCTTGCCACAAAAAATTCGATGAGGCTATCGCGATTCTTGCCGGGGATGCCCTGTTGACGCTCGCCTTCGAAGTTCTGGCGCGTTCACGACAGTTTCCGCCCGATCGGCTCGTACGAGTCATCGCTGCGCTTGCAGCAGCGTCGGGAAGTTCTGGCGGGATGATCGCGGGTCAGGTTTTCGATCTGGAGAGTGAGGGTGTTTCTGTAAGTCGTGAACAGCTGGAAGCGATTCATCGTTCAAAGACGGCCGCTCTGATCAGTGTTGCAGTTTGGATTGGGTCGTATCTTGGCGAAGCTCCTGAATCTGATCTCGCCGGCATCAAAACATATTGTGAACGAATCGGCCTGGCGTTCCAGGTTATTGATGACATCTTGGACGCAACTGACGGTCAGAATCGTGACGAGGGGAAGGCTACATATCCCGGGCTCTACGGGTTGGAGGAATCCCGTGCCATCGCTCACCGGCTTATGAAAGAGGCACGAGATGCTCTTGAACCCCTCGGCTCGCGCAACAAATTGCTCCTTGCGTTCTGCGATTATCTCGAAGAGCGGACCAATTGATGCGTTGTGATAGCCACCTTATGTTGATGTCCTCATACCAGTTCACGCCCATTGATGCCCTCAAAAAAACGGTTGGATAAATTGCTCGTGGAGCGTGGATTCGCAGACTCGCGCGAGAAGGCGCAGGCGCTCATCATGGCAGGAAATGTATTGATCGATAACAAGCCTGCGACCAAATCCGGCGTGGCTGTAAGCGAAAATGCCGATGTTCGCCTGAAAGAAGCGCCATACCCATACGTCAGTCGTGGCGGTGTCAAACTCGAAGGCGCTGTGCGCTCCTTTGGAATTCACGTAGCT
>DATFXZ010000498.1:0-6040 GCA_035315305.1 Terriglobia bacterium
TTGCTCGACGTGCTCTTTGTCGCGGACAATTCCGCTGCGCAGGTTATGAGCAGCGGACCGAATCACGGCCAACGGTGTGCGAAGTTCGTGAGAAACGCCCGCTGCGAATTCCATTTGGAGTCTTCCGAGCGTGTGCGCGCGCTGGCTGGAAATGACAAGCGTCATGAGTCCGGCACCGAGCACGAGAAGGATGCTAAAGCTCATCGCCAGGTTTCGCCTGCGCACCTGCTCGACGGCAAATTCCAGCGATCCTGCTCGATGTTTTACGACAAGCTGCCACGGGTCGCCGATCAGTGATCCCGCCAACATGTTCCGCTGGCCTGGGCCACGCCCTCGTCCCACGAACCCTGGAGGCCTCGATCCGGCAAACAAGCTGACAGAATTATCAGGTTTAGCGATGTCTTCGGGCGTCCATGCACCGGCGGATGAATATAAGACGTGAGGTTGAGTTCCTTCCCTGATGATGGCAATGCGGTATGCCGTTTCATCGTGAGATGAGAAATGCCTTTCTTTAAGTGCCGGGACGAGTTCTTTCACAATTACGTCAGGGTCCAGGTCAATGATTGCCGCGCCCTCTACAGGCCCGCCGGGGCCAAATCCCGGTCCCCGTTCTGGCTCTCCGCGGTCCGGTCGTGGGCCGCGTTCGGGACCCGGGCCGCGATCTATGCCCTCGGGATGGCGCCGCGAGCCAGGCGGACGGCGTTGACGGAATTCCTCTCCTCCGCGGTTACCGAATTGGCGCCCGCCGCGCAAGATCGGCGCCGCGAGCAGTGTGTGATCGCCTACGGAATAATTGACGGGACCCGGCCTGAATCGATCCCGAATGGATTCCCAATCCTTAGGCAATGAAACGGACTGGAGTTCGTCACTTAGGAAATCGACTTTGTAGAATTCAGATCCGTTCTCAGGCGCGGCTTTTAGGAGATACACAGCACGGATAATCCGAGGATACGGATTCGTTTCCGACCAAGTCTGATATCGTTCCCTGATAACGGCGGCCGTTTGAGGAAACCCATCGCGAATCTGAAAAGCGCTGCCTATCCTGGAAAACTCGGCATCGAAGTCTGCGGCAAAACGGTCTGTAGCGATGCGAAGACTACTCTCCAGGCGATCGTGCTCCGCGGCGCTGACCTCGCCAATCCACCGATACTGAAAGATCGCGAGGATAGGAAGGAGAATCAGGAGAAGACCAACCAGGATAAGGCTGGACTTCGCACGTACTTTCACCAAGGAATTATAGTCATGGCCTCTAGGCAGTACGGTAAAAAGTTGTTAACGGCAGCGGCACCACAGAGACACAAAGACACAGAGGGCCACATCAAAGTAAACGATCATTTGATGCGGCCCTCTGTGTCTTTGTGTCTCTGTGTTTAATCGGTCTTCTTGGCAGCACCCTTCGCGGCGTTTGAGATTTCTTCATAGAACAGATCCAGGCGCATGTCATTCACGACGTTTGTCATCTGCCACATGCCCATTTCTGTTCCGAGTTGCATCTGTATCTGCTGGCGAAGTTGATCCTTCGGCGTGCCTGCCTTCACCAACTCAATGGCCTTCTTACCAATTGCATCCATCCTCTTTTGGAAAGTCGTCACATCGGCCTTCGTCATCGGGTCATTGCCGTGCCCCGGAATCGCGGTATCGAAATCCAGCTTCAGAACTTCTGCCAGGGACTTCGACCATCCGAGAATGCTTCCACCCATCGGATAGTCGCAGTTCGGGCCTGCAGCCGTGAATTCATCTCCGAGCGCCACCACTTTTACATCGGGGAAGTACACGACGGTGTCACCTGAAGTGTGACCGTTGGCAAAGTGATAAGCGACGGCTTGAGCTTTACCAAGCTTAACTTTCTTATTCTTCGCGTAAGGACTGTTCGCGTCAGCCGGCTTGCCCTGCTGGGCTTCATACCCTTTACCGTTAGGCCCGCCGACGTGCAGGTTTTTGTTGAGGCCTTCGAAGGCGATAACAGGAACACCTGCCTTCTGAAATCTCTCAATATTTCCGGAGTGGTCCTGATGAACGTGCGTGACGAATGCGTACTTCACGGGTTGTGGCGTCACCGTCTTAATTTGCGCGAGAAGTTCGGTATAAAACTGCTCACCCAGGTTTTTCGTGTCAACGAGCAGGACGCCCTGATCCGTCACGCGAACCGTCGAGTTTCCACCACCGTTTATAACCATATAAACGCCCGGCTTGACCTGTTTGATGGCTTGGGGAGGCGGTGCTTGCTGGCCGCGCGCGCCCTGGGCGCCCTGGGCACCCCGTGCGTCACCGCGACCTTGCGCATCGCCGCGAGGAGCTTGTCCTTCGCCACCACGGCCTTCGCCACGGGCAGGCCGTTGCCCGCCGGCCGGCGGCTGCTGACCTTGCGGAGCTTGTGCCATAGAAACGAGTGTTGTCGCCGCCAACGCGATAGCTACCGCAAGAGAGATCGTGATCGATTTTTTTTTAGACATTGGTCCTCCTAGAACATTCCTGAAGAATGGGGACGTGGGGGCAGCCCATGTCCCCTGGCCGGGCGGATTCTATCACTATTCGCCGATGATCTTGATGAGCACTCTCTTCTTCCGCTGCCCGTCGAATTCGCCGTAGAAGATCTGTTCCCACGGTCCGAAATCCAACTTGCCGTTCGTAACTGCGACGACGACTTCGCGTCCCATGACTTGACGCTTGATGTGCGCGTCCGCATTATCCTCACCGGTGTCGTTGTGGCGATACTGGTCGATTGGTTCATGCGGTACAAGCCGCTCTAGAAAATCATCGAAGTCCTTCACTAGACCCCGCTCATCATCGTTGATGTACACACTCGCACTGATGTGCATCGGATTGACGAGGCAGAGCCCTTCTTTGATGCCGCTCTTCTTTAGAGCCGCATCCACCTGGGGCGTAATGTTGATGTAGGCACGCCTCGTCTTAGTCTCAAACGTGAGTTCTTCTCGGTAAGATTTCATGAGGCGTCAATACTTCGGCGTTACTCCCAAGTTGCGGAAGATGAAAGAATCGATGTCTGCGGCCTGCTCGATGCTCTTCGTGGTGTTGCTGGCACCGTGACCCGATTTTGTGTCGATCCTAATGAGAGTGGGATTACTCCCCGCTTGCGCATGTTGTAGAGCTGCCGCGTATTTGAATGAGTGCGCCGGCACCACGCGATCATCATGATCGGCGGTTGTGATGAGAGTCGCGGGATAATCGCCTCCCTCTCGCATGTTGTGCACGGGCGAATACGCACGAAGCACTTTAAATTCTGCCTCATTTTCGCTGGAGCCGTAATCCGCGATCCAGTTCCAGCCGATTGTAAATTTCTGGAACCGCAGCATGTCCATAACGCCTGCCTGCTGTATGACGACCTTCATGAGATCCGGCCGTTGATTTGCGATCACGCCAACCAGCAATCCCCCATTCGACGCGCCTTGAATAGCCAGCCTCTCGGGTGAAGTGTACCTGGCAGTGATGAGGCATTCCGCTGCTGCAATAAAATCATCGAAGACATTTTGCTTGTTCAACTTCATGCCCGCTTCGTGCCACTTCTCGCCATACTCGGCTCCGCCGCGAATGCTGGCCGACGCATAAACGACGCCCTGTTCGAGCAGTGCAATCCGCTGCGCGCTGAACGTCGGAGGTACGGTGACGTTGAAGCCGCCATAACCATACAAGAGTGTTGGATTGTTGCCGTCGAGGTTCAGTCCCTTTTTGTGGACGATGAACATCGGCACCCTCGTGCCATCCTTGCTCGCGTAAAAGACCTCTTTCGTTTCGTAATCATCCGCGCGGAAACCCTTAATCTGTGGAGACCAGAACAAGCTCGAGCTGCGCGATGCGATGTCGTATTTGTAGATCGAAGGCGGAATATTCAACGAATTGAATGTGTAGAAAATGAACTTGTCGTCTCGCTTTCCGCCAAATCCGCTTGCCGTGCCCGGACCGGGCAGCGGTATTTCGTTTTCCAATTTTCCGGAAACATCGTAAACGTAGGCGCGCGCGGTGACATCCTTCAGATATTTGCCGAAGATTTTGCCCCCCGCGGTTCCTACGTCTTCAAGAGGCTCCGGCTTTTCCGCCAATATAACTTTCCAGCTCGTTTCGGATGGATTGTTGAGATCCACAAGAACAAGCTTCCAATTCGGGGCATCCTTGTTTGTCTTGATCAGGAAGTTATCCGCGATGTTGTCGATAACGTAGTACTCGTCGTTTGTAATCTCCGGGATTAACGGATGCCAAACTGTGTCATTCCTCTGTGCATCGCGCACGAAGACCGCGTCGCCTTTCTTACCTTTGCCGCGATCCTCGATGTACAGAATGGCGAAGCGCTCATCTTCGGTTGTCGCAACCGTGTGGAAACGTTGTGGATTGCTCTTATCGGAATAAACAAGTTCGTCGTCCGATTGCATCGTGCCGACACGGTGGTAAAAAACTTTGTGATCGTCATTTTGCGAGGTCAGTTCGTTGCCCTCTTTTGGCGCATCGTACCGGCTGTAATAAAAGCCGTTTCCCTGCCAGGCCAGATTCGACACTTTGACCCAACGGACGATATCCTCGAGTACTTTCCGCGTGGCGACCTCCATGACATGGACCTCCCTCCAATCGGATCCTCCTGAGGAGATGCCATAAGCGAGATACTTGCCGTCTTTCGAAAGCGCATAATCGGCAAGCTGTGAGGTCCCATCTGCAGAAAACTTATTCGGATCGATTAATACTTCCGGTGTTCCTTCCAGCCCCTTCTGCATGTACAGCACGCTTTGATTCTGTAAGCCTTCGTTCTTGGAGAAGAAGAAATACTCGCCATTCCGGAACGGCGCGCCGTACCTCGGATAGTTCACGAGCTGTTCTAGACGCGACTTGACTCGCGGCCGATACGGGATTTTCTCGAGATAACCAAACGTTACTTTGTTCTGTTCTTCGACCCAGGTCTTCGTCTCGGGCGCATTCTCATCCTCGAGCCAGCGGTAGGGATCCGCAACCTGCTTTCCGAAGTAGGTATCGACCTGATCCATACGTTTTGTGGTTGGATAATGAAGTTTGTCGGCTGGAACCGGCAGAAGGATCGGCGCCATGCCTAAAGCCACCAAGGCGATGCACGCGACACTAAAATAGGCATTGTACATGAAGGATAGTTTACGCTTGTCCGCTACGCGGCTGGAAGGCCTGTTGCCGAATTCGTACCCTTCGCCAGAAGCTTAAAGTGGCCATTCGAACGCGCTAACACGGCGGGAACGTGATGAGCCGTTTTTCCATTGGAAGCGGGACTAAACCACTGGCTGAATTCCGAAGACGAGTCGAGTTGGCGCAACAGAACGGCTAGTACTTCAGAGTGTCCGCGCGTCCCGACCAATAGAACGGTACCGTTCAGCACCTCAGCTAACGGTTCCAGGTACGGCGGGATAGTCGCGATCAGATCTCTCGCCGAGTTCCAGTGGCGGGAGGCACGATGCTGAATCGCAAGCGCATTGACGCTCATCCATTCCTTCAGCACGGAAAAACGTAGTTCGGGATCTTGACTGAGGGCTTCTCTCCGGAAGCGAGAGTGATCTCCATTCTTAGTCCGCGGTCTCTCCGCCGACTGCTGAGGCTGCGGAATAGATCGAAGCGTCTCCGAAAGGCTCTCTAATAATTTGGCCAGCCGCTCTTCCTGAGTATCAATGTGATCGCGAATGTTTTCGACGGCCGCCGTATGCCTTTCGGTAGCCGCTCTCATCGATGCGCTGACAGTTTCTTTCAGGTCTGCAACAGCGACTTCCAGCTGCAGCGTAATCTTCTGCAGGGCACGCCCATCCGACTCAATGCGCCGGAGAAACGAATTGAATTCCTGCTGGTTCTTTTGGAATTCCTCTCCTGCGGAAATTGCGTGGGGGAGGCTGTCTAGCTGTTCCGCGTAAGCCCGGCGCATCTGAGCAATTGCGTAGACAACGCACACGCCGACCAGGAGAGTTACAACGAGCGCGACGGACTGCATTACGACAGCAGCAAACATCCAGCCTTATTAATGACCGGCCGAAGGACAAGTCTGGTCCGTCCGAGTGGGGTCAGACCCCTCGGTACCGAAATT
>DATFXZ010000499.1:0-3820 GCA_035315305.1 Terriglobia bacterium
GACCTTCGACCACAAGCGCCTGTGCACCTCCTGATCACCCCTAGAAAGCACATACCAACGCTGAACGACCTGATGCCGGAAGATAACGCTCTTATCGGCCAAATGTTTCAGGTTGCCAAGAAGCTAGCGATGCAATCGAACGTCCATCAGAAGGGATACCGAACGGTGTTCAATGTGAATGCCGGAGCGGGTCAGTCCGTCTACCACGTCCACCTTCACTTGCTCGGTGGACGCATGTTCAGTTGGCCGCCGGGGTAGATCTCATTCATATCTCTGCGGCAAATCCCGTTCAGGCGGGCCGTCGTAGGCTACATCGTTCATGTCGATGACTCGGAAGGGCCTCTCGCGAGCGGTCTCTTCGACGGCATGAGCCGCCAGTCCAACCACGCGCGGAATGATGAAAAATGCTCGGCCATACTGCCACGCAATTTCCATGTCGGAGATGATTCCGGAGATAACGCCGTCGATGTTGGCGGGGAGTTTGAGTTCAGCCGCGATGGATTCGATTAAGGCGAGATGAGGTCCGGCAATGTTCCATTCTTTTGCTTTGTCTAAGAGAGTACGTGTGCGTGGATCGCGATCATGCCAAGGATGTCCGAATCCGGGAATGCGCTGTTTGCGGAAACGAAAATCGGTAACGATCGCTGCTGCTGTCGCTCCGGATTTTACGGAATCCTGCAGCACCTTCGAGCATTGTTCAATCGCGCCTCCATGATGATCGCCTAGCGAGATGATGCCGGCTGCAACGGACGCTTGAAGCGGTACTCCTCCTGAGGCTACGAAGCGCGTTGCGTCAATCGATGGCGCCAGGAATGAATGATCCGTGCTCGATACCACGATCATCTCGATCATTCGGCCTTCATTACCGGTGGGCAGGTCGCCCTTGAACGTCAGATAAATCATGTCACCGAATGAGCAGCGCGCCATGAGGTCCTCTACACGATAACCGCGAATCAGAATTTTGTTTGGCGAGACATCAGAAAGCGAAGTTCTCCAGAAGGGCTCGCTCATTATCGATTATTCCTCTCGATTGATGATGCACATCGTCCGAAGTTGCGCGCGAAAAGTGTGACGCATTTTCAAAAAGAATTCCTGGTAATCCCTTGATTGGTAATCGGGATACGTCCATGGAAAGAACTGATAGGTGTTGTTCTTAAAATGCATCGTGACTTCGCCGAAGACGCCTCCGCCTAAGTAAATTCTGTGATAAAAATTCTTGGTAGAGGCGAGAATGACTTTGGCCTGCTCGATGTAACCTGGGTCCAGGTTCACCGGGCGTTTGACACTGGTGCTTGACGTTCTGAGGAGCGGCGCCAATTCATCCTCGAATTGATTCGTTTGCCTCTTGATTTCCGGGAGTTGATCCGCTTCAATAAGCCGCTCGAACGAAAAGAACACTCGATCGATAAGATCGCCCATTTCGTTCTCGTAATAATCGGTGAAGTCGAAGGGAATGACGTCCGATCGATGATCAATCGCCCCGTAGGCAGCGGTCAAACGCTCTTCCACCTGCGGAATGAATTTACTGTTGGCAACGAGAACGCCGATAAACAGTTTTACGGGAGCGAATGGACGGATCGTACCCATAAGGACCATGAAACAACTATCACTCAAGGAAATCCAGGACAAATACGGTGCGGGCGCTTCCGTCTCCACCGCCATCCTTCGAAAGCTCCAGCGCGATCCTCGCGCCGGCGCGCGGCGCCTTTATAAGGTCTTGTCGAAGCGGTACGACGATCAGAAGAAGGAACGCAGCCGGCTGGATGCGATGCTTCATTTCGAACGGCTGCTGTGGAAAGCCGGAATTCAACACATCGCCGGTGTAGATGAAGTCGGCATGGGACCCTTGGCAGGGCCGGTTGTTGCGGCTGCCGTCGTCTTTCCGCCGGGCACTGAGATTGACGACATCGACGATTCCAAGGCCCTCGACGAAGAGACACGCAATCGCCTCGATCAAGAAATTCGCGAGAGAGCATCGGCATACGCGATAGGCGTTGTGGAAGTTGACGAGATCGACCGGATCAACATTTATCACGCCGGTATTCGGGCGATGCAATTAGCAATCTCGAATCTGCTCATCCCGCCGCAACACATCCTCGTCGACAGCCGGACTGTTCCCGGATTCACGCAACCGCAAAACAGTTTCGATAAAGGCGACGGTATCAACTTCTCCATCGCATCGGCTTCCATCGTTGCAAAGGTCTATCGCGATCGTCTTATGGTGGAACTGGATTCGAAATATCCGGGCTACGGTTTCGCCAGTCACAAAGGCTATGCAACACCCGATCACCAGCGCGCCATCCGGGATCTTGGGCCGTGTCCTATCCACCGCCGATCTTTCGACTACATTCGTGAGCTTTGCGGCCTGTACTGCGATCTCTATTACTCACTCAAAGAGCAAGGCTATGCATGCACAACACGCGACCAACTGTCCACGTGGGAATCTGAGATGAGGGCTGCCGAGTCGAAGCTTTCATTCAACGAATATAAGAAACTGCATCTCGCCGCAACGCGCCTCTGGAAACGAATGGCGAAAGCCAGCCTATAGCGCATCATCTTGAATTGCAGTTGAGGATGCGAAAAATTCAATCGATCCTCTGAACGAAAGACAGGCTGTCTTTCACAACGTGCATCGATTGATCCAATGTAACTTCGGAAGCTAGCGCTGTGCCTTGTCTGTAAAAGCGGAAATCAAAAAATGTGACCCGATATTCAGAAGATAGTTGTTCAACGCGTGTGATTGGGAAGCGAGCAAACCGCAAGAGCGCTGCTGCAGATGGGGCGTTTGCCGCATGTGCGACAACTTCGCCGGATGGCCCGCGACTTAACCGGATCACGCGGTCGGGGAACGGTCCGCGCAGAGCGTGTATGGGCAATTGTGTAATTGAATGATCCGTCTCGATGATTCCATTCCATAGCTGCGGAGTCAGCATCCGCGGCAACGCGGCTGACGTTTGCACCCCGGAAATTTGAGACGCCTGATTCTTGAGCTTCGACAAGGCCATCCCATGAAGCTCCACCCGGGCTCCAATGTACAGCACCGCCAGAATGAGCGAGACCCACGCCGCCCCACGCCTGATTCTTGGACTCCATGCACCCGCGAGGATTCCGATCAGTAAAAGCAAGTCCAGGTATGGATCAATGATGTCGACAGCATCGCCGTAGAACCACTTTCGACTCCATGGCAACAATGGCCGCACGCCGTAAGAGTTCAGGTAATCGAGGGCGGGATGAGTGGCCATTGAGATCAGCGCGACGGCGTATGTAGGCCAGAATTTTCCCGAAAAAAAATACATGATGGCAGAAAGCAGCAGCGCAAAAACCGGAACGCCAATCAAGCTATGCGTGATCCCACGATGGTGGTCGAGGTAGGCGCCCGTTCCCCAAAGTCCAGCGATGCTATCGATATCCGGGAAATTCGAAGCAATTACAGCGGTTACAGCTGCGCGTGGCGCCCATTTTCCGGCGCCCGTTCTGGCGATTGCGAGCCCTACAAATGTGTGGGTACTGTTGAACATTGAGCATTGAACCGCATCACGACGTTATTGTATATTGCGCCCACTTTGTGAGAATGCACTCCAATAAGTTTCGTGATCCGCTGATCACCCGTGCTCAGCCGGTGACGATCATTACTCCGATCGTCGATGAATCGCTGCGCATGGCCGGAGTGCCCGCTCTACGGGAACAAATTCTCGACCGCTTCATGAATGGACAGCCGCGAATTGCCGTCGTGCATGGAGGCGATGATCATCCGCCGAATGTCGGCTCGAAAGAAACAATTCGAAGGATGATTCGTCAGATTTGGGCGAATGGCGCTATT
>DATFXZ010000500.1:0-3312 GCA_035315305.1 Terriglobia bacterium
TCAAGAGAAAGAGCAGGCTGCCGCTATCGAATTTGCCAGGAATGCGGTTGTACAAGCACTGAACTACCGTGAGGGTGATCGTCAGAGCCTGATTGATGCGCAGGATGCCTTCACGGCAGAAGGTTGGCGCGAATTTATGAAACGGATGGAAGGATGGCTTGATTCCAAAGGTGCTCCTCTAAGTAGTTCAAGCTTCATACCGAGCGGTGACGTCGTAATCACAGGCCAGGAGAATGGCGTGCTACGTCTGACGGTCCCTGGTGTGCTCAAACAAAGCCAGAACAGATCGGCAACAACATATCGAGTGGTGGTCGAGGTTCGCATGGGCGGAAACCCCGTAAAGATCGGACATCTCGAACCGGTCGTACGGTTGAGCGGAGCCGCGCCGAAGACTCCATAGGTTGGCAAAAGCGAAGTGGTCAAAGCTAGACGTTCGATCTATTGGTAGAAGTTCGTCATATCCATAAAACGGACTGACATGGAATTTGTGTTAATCGGGTTCGCAATTATCGGCAGCTTGAGCGGAATGATACTGATTACTGACGCGATCGTCCGAACCTTTCGTGAATTTCAAGATCAAGCGCGGCGGCACGTGCCGACTTCATGAGACGAGATAGCGGTTTACACGTCAACCATTTGCAGAACGCGGCCCCTTCAACAGCAGTCCGTTCTATCGCTGATCATGGCCTGGCTTACCAGTTCAGCACAATGTGATTGGCGTCGGTTCTTCGATGATGTTATTCATCAGGAAGCGCTGACCATCTGGAGAGACCGCGTACTGCTGAGGAAAGGTGTTTTGCACTGCGCCGTCTACGTGTGTGGCGAACAGTGGAATAGGTGCACTAGCATCGACATTTTGCCCGTTTGCAGAAAGACGGATGGGAACGGCCATCAACCGACCGTCTAGGGCGATGTAGAACAACTCCTTGCCGTCACCCCGCCTGCGTGCTTGCCACCATCTGTGGAAAGCTCTCCCATACCACCCTTGCCTAACAAAGATGTGATCTTGTTTGATCTAGAGTCCCTGTGGAAAGGCAGGTTCTGCCCGGAGAGATTGTCGACTAGCAATCGCGGCCTGGAGGTATTTCCCTCGCGACTCAGAAACCCTACCGAATGGTCATCCGCAGCGAGATTTCCTTTTATACCGCTAGCATAGTAGACTGACTGGGCAGTCATTTCTTTGGAGGTCTATGACCACTGCCATCATCCGAACAAAGAAAGATGTGGTTACCGAATTTCGCACAGCGGGCATTCTTGAAGCCGCTCGAGGCGTTTTTGCGAAGAAGGGCTTCAGCCAGGCAACTGTAGACGACATTGCGAGCGCTGCAGGGGTCGCGAAAGGGACGGTTTACCTTTATTACGAATCAAAACGCGACATCTACTTTGCCGCCCTGAAGTTCGGCATTGAGCAGATGTACGGCAAGCTGGATGAAGAGTTGAGAAAGGTATCCACGCCGGAAGAGAAACTCCGGACATTGATCGGCGTGAAGCTGGCCTACTTCGACGACAATCGAGACTTCTTCAAAATCTATTACTCGGAATTAGGCAACATTTGTATCCATCCGGGCACGATCGACAGCGAATTCAAGGCGATGTACCTCGATCAAGCGAAGGTTGTGGAAGCCATTCTGAAAGAAGGTACCCGGAAAAAGATCATCCGACCGGTCCGCACTGAGCAGACCGCTTTTGCCATTTCCGACGTTATTCGTGGTGTCGTTACTCAACGCGTACTTGGCTGGTCCAAGTCCAAGATTAGTCAGGATGTGGAATTCATTTTCGACCTGATATGGAAAGGAATTGCGGTCTCATGAAGTCTCTGTCAGGCCCCATTGTCGTCATACTTCTCCTCTGCCAATTCGCGCCGGCGCAGCAAACGCGCGGCACAAACCTCTCTCCAAATCTGTTCGGAAGTGTTTCTGAGGCGGCCTCAACCCGCACAACGATTCCGTTATCAGTGTCAGATGCAATCGATCGGGCGCTGAAGTACAACCTCGGTGCGATCATCGGTGAGCAACAGACTCGTGTGACCAAAGCTGCGCGCATTCGAGCTTTATCCGAGCTTTTGCCGAAAGTCGATGCTGCAGTCAACGAAACAGTGCAGCAAATAAATCTTGCCGCTTTCGGGTTCACTAGCTTTCCAGGCGTACCTCAGGTTGTGGGCCCGTTCAGCGTTTTTGATGCACGGGCGCGGTATTCGCAAAAACTTGTTGATTTCCGGTTCTTGCATGAATTGCGCTCGGCCGCGGAGCAGGTCACGGCGAGTGAGTACGCCCAGCACGATGTTCGCGAACTTGTGGTGCTGATTACGACGGACTTGTATCTGGAAGCAATGGCTGCTGCAAGCCGCGTGGACGCCGCGCGGGCTCAATTGCGCACGGCACAGGCTGTTTTTGACAGGGCCACAAACCTGAAAGAAAGCGGTGTAGTTGCAGGTATCGATGTGTTGCGTGCGCAGGTGCAGCTTCAGGGGCAGCAGCAGCGAGTCGTTGCAGCTGAAAACGAGCTTGCGAAAAAGAAACTGAATCTTGCGCGCGCGATCGGTCTGCCTCAGGCACAAGCGTTCACACAGACGGACAGCTTCGTAGCGACACCTATCGATATTCCGTCTTTTGAAGAATCAGTGAGGATCGCCCTGGAGTCCAGACCCGACTATCGTCGCTCGCAGGCTTTGATACGTGCTGCTGAAGAGTCGCGCCAAGCCGCCATTGGCCGCCGCCGCCCATCGCTTCTGGTCAACGCGGATTATGGAGATATTGGTCGAACTCCTGGGTTTTCCCACGGAACAATCGGTCTGCAAGGAACGTTGCTGATCCCCTTATATACGGGTGAGCGAGCGCGCGCAGAAATTCTCGAGTCGGAGAGCCTGCTCGAACAGCGGAAAGCGGAACACGCGAGTTTGAGTCAACAGATCGAGTACGAGATTCGCACAGCAAATCTCGATATTCAGGCTGCCGCCGATCAAGTTCGTGTGTCGGAAAGAGCACGCGAACTCGCACAACAACAACTCGCGCAGGCCCAGGACCGCTTCGCTGCGGGCGTTACAAACGGTCTCGAAGTTACGCAGGCGCAAGACGCGGTCGCAGGCGCCGATGAAAATTACATATCGAGTCTTTTCGGCCTGAATGTTGCCGAGGCTTCGCTTGCACGAGCGATGGGCACAGCCGAGAGGACGATCAAATCATTCTTTGGAGGTAAGTAATGGCGATGCTCGTCCGCGCCAAATGGCTGATAATTCCGACGGTTCTCATACTGATCGTTGGTGGATACGCCGCATGGCATTACTTCTCCAAATGGGAATCCACGGACGATGCT
>DATFXZ010000501.1:0-3320 GCA_035315305.1 Terriglobia bacterium
ACAACCCGTCCTACGGAGGGGACAATAACGGTCGAGGGCCGCGTCTCCGCCCTCGAACTCGGGTTGGGCATGAATCCGGAATTGACTGGACGCGAGAACGTTGTACACTCTGCCGGACTGATGGGAATGTCTCAAAACACAATTCATGAATTGCTTCCGGCGATCGAGAATTTTGCCGAAATCGGTAAGTACTTTGATCAACCGATGCGCACGTATTCCAGCGGGATGGGGATGCGGGTCGCTTTCAGCGTCGCAACGGCAATAAGGCCGGAGATTCTTATTGTGGATGAAGCGTTGGCGGTCGGCGACACGTACTTCGTGCATAAGTGTTTTCAACGCATTCGCGAGTTCCGGGAAGCGGGCACAACGCTGCTGATCGTCTCTCACGATCCAACAGCCATCCAGAAACTCTGTGACCGGGCCATTTTGATGGAAGCCGGTCGAATGGTTCTCGATGGTGATCCCCAGGAAGTGTTCGATTACTACAACGCCCTGATCGCCGATAAGGAGAATACGACAGTCCGCACGACGCGATCCGCCGAAGGCCGAGTGGCGACAGAGTCAGGCAGCGGCGAAGCTGTGATCGAGCAGCTCGAACTGCTGGACGCTAAGGGTCAGCCCGTTGAGTACGTGGGCGTTGGACAAACCGTGACTTTACGCGCGCTGGTGCGCGTCAAGTCGCATCTCAACCGGCTCGTTTACGGCTATATGATTCGCGACCGGCTTGGCCAACCTGTCTTTGGAACCAATACTCATCACACGGATCAGCCCTGTGTGGATCTGAATCCCGGTGACCAGGTTGAGTTCACCGCAGAATTTCCAATGAACTTGGGTCCAGGGAGCTACTCGGTCTCAGTAGCATTGACGAGCGCCGAGACCCACGTCGAAAAGAACTATCAATGGCGTGATCTTGCCCTGGTATTCACCGTAGCGAATCTTGATCAACCTCAGTTTGTCGGTACCGCCTGGGTACCTCCGGCCATTAAGGTTTCGACTATAACTCGAGGAGCCTTAGCGCATAGTTTCCAGATGCGTTCGGAAGGAAAATCATGAGCACGTCGAACAACGGGGATGTCAAAGTTCCCCAGACCGGTCATTCCGCAGCAGCGGCAAAAATGAGCAGAATCGCACCATCCAAATCTAAACCACAGAACGTCTCGATAGACGACGTCATGTGGCGGGTGCGTCAAGAGGTGGCTCGACGGAGCAGCCAAACACAGACCGCTGTTCCCACGAATACAGCCGCCATTCGTTCCTTTTACGAATCTCTGCCGAAATGGAAGTCCGCTGTACTCCGACCGCCGCGTAAGGACGAATACGCGCTTGCGGAACTGCTGGCTTTCTCAGATGAGGACTTTATCGAGGTAGCTTACTCCGCCATCCTCCGCCGGCTTCCAGCTGAAAACGAATTTAATCATTACTTGCAGCTGATAAGAACTGGAGCGGCAGCCAAGGTGGAGATCCTCTGGACACTTTGTTCATGCCAGGAGGGCCAGGCCGCAGGTGTGCGCATTGCCGGTCTGCGTTTGCCGTATGCGCTGCAACAATGGCGTCGAAAACGTTTCATCGGCCCGATTGTTACGTGGATTCACGCCTTTCTACGGTTAGGCACGCTGTCGGAGCGTCTTTCGGCTTCCGAAGCTCGTCAGGCTCGCGAGATACAGGAAGCGGGCCGCGTAGTTGACTTGGCCGGAGAATATCTTGTGCAAAGGATAGCATCCCTGGAGGTGCAGCTTGCGACGCGCCCCACGGCTGCCGAGTTTCAAATGTTGAAAAACGAGTATGCCGTGGTCGTTAAACGGTTAATGGAATTGGAACATCTGGCTCACACCAAATTTGGTAGAGGGGAAGATTGACGATCGCGACTACGCGATCATCGCCCGCTGCGTTTGAGTCTGCATGATTAAGAAAGTCGCAATCGTCGCTACTGCGTCGGCATCCGGGGAGGTAGGAGGAGCGGAACGTTTCCACAACGGTCTGCGGGATTCATTGTGCGCTCATGATATCGACGCCCGAATTGTTCCTGTGATTCCTGACGAATCCAGCTTCCGAGCCATTCTTCAGTCGTATCTGAAGTTCTACGATCTCGATCTCACCATGTTCGACGGAATCATTACGACGAAGGCGCCCGCGTACGTCGCACGACATCCGAATCACGTTTGCTACCTGCAGCACACGATGCGCGCTTTCTACGACATGTTTGATGTCGAGTTTCCTTCAGCCGATACGAATGTTCAAGAGCAGCGCAAATGGGTTCACTATCTGGATACCGCGGCCCTACAGAGCCCCAACATCAAACGTGTGTTTTCAATTGGTGAAGAAGTGAAGCATAGGCTCCGGGAGTTCAATGGAATCGAGTCAGAGGTTCTGTATCAGGCGACAACGCTCTCCGGGTTCCGGCATGGCGCATTCGACTATCTCTTTATGCCTGGACGACTCCATCGTTGGAAGCGCGTGAATCTTGTCATCGAGGCGATGGCACACGTCAGAGCACCAGTCAAACTGATCATCAGCGGAGTTGGTGAGGAGGAGGCCGGTCTTAAGGAATTGGCAGGATCGAATCCCAGGATCGTCTTCTTGGGGCGCGTTAGCGATGACGAATTGCTGGACTATTACGCTGATGCGCTCGCCGTTCCGTTCGTTCCTTACAGGGAAGACTTTGGACTCGTCGCCGTCGAGGCGTTCCACAGTGGTAAGCCGCTCATAACGTGTCGGGATTCCGGAGAGCCGGCGAGAATGACTGATTCTTACGACGCCGGTTTAATCTGTGATCCGACGCCGGAGGCGTTAGCCCGCGCGATTGACACTCTGTACGCGTCACCCGCAATCGCGCGGAAACTTGGCGAGAACGGGTGGCTTCACGTTCGTAACGTAAATTGGGACACGACGGCCAGGACGCTCGTGAACGCCTTAGGATTCCAATCTTCAATCTCCTAGCCCATTCGCGCCACGAGGGGTTTTGTTCGCTCGATCGCGGCCAGATCGGCATCGACCATTTCCCTGACGAGGTCGACAAACAACCGTCGCGGTTGCCACCCAAAAGCGCGAGCAGCTTTGCTGGCGTCCCCTAATAGAAGATCGATCTCCGCTGGTCGATAGAAGATAGGATCCACCTTCACGTGCTTCTCGTAATCCAATCCGACATGCGAAAATGCAACTTCACACAACTCTCGCACGCTGTGCGTTTCTCCAGTTGCAATCACGTAATCTCCCGGTTCGGGCTGCTGCAACATCATATGGATGGCTTCCACGTAGTCGGCGGCATGGCCCCAGTCACGTCTTGCATCCAAGTTACCGAGATGAACTTCTTTCTCGAGGCC
>DATFXZ010000502.1:0-8241 GCA_035315305.1 Terriglobia bacterium
TCGTACTCGCGCACGGGAATCTGCGAGCGGTTCATAATCCATTCACCCAATCCGAGCGAGCGTCTTCCCTTCCATTCTCCGGCAGGAATGGCATACAAGCCCCAGTGAATGAACAAGCCATACTTCGCGTCGCGGAACCAGTTCAGCCGCGCCTCTTTCGCGGAGTCGGGCGCGGGTTGACGATTCTGAGAACCACCTGCGACTCCTAAAGTGGCAGCCGCGACCACGACAAAAGCTAGGACAAGCTGTATTTGTTTCACGCGTGCAGTTTACCTCCGTTTTTCCGTACGCCGGAGGCGTGCCAGGAAATTAGCCGGGGTTAAGCAAGCGAAGCGAGCGCAACCCCGGTTGACGGAACCAACAAGCATTCGCACGCTGAAAGCGTGCGAGAAGTCCTCGACACCCCTTCGGGGTGCGGCATCCGCCTCGTTCCCAATATTCCAGGGGTACGCAAAAACAACGCGTACCCCTGGCTAAGTTCCTACACGCCTCCGGCGTGTTTAGCTGACTTCTTCGACTCCCGGCGCAGCGGCACAAACGTAAACTTCCGGCTGAAGTCCTGTTGCCTTCTCGTATCGTCCGGTAAGCACAAGTTGGAAATCTTCAACACGATCCTTCCGGACGAGATTTACCGTGCACCCGCCAAACCCGCCGCCGGTCATGCGGGCACCGACGACCCCGTCGAGGCTCGAAGCAATTTCGACCATAACGTCGAGTTCACGACAACTCACTTCGTAATCGTCGCGGAGGCTGCGATGGGATTCGTACATCAAACGACCGAATTGGTCGATATTTTTGTTTTTCAAAGCAACTGCCGCGCATTGAACGCGGGCATTCTCCGTCACAACATGCCGAGCTCGGCGATAGATGTTTTCGGGCAGCCCCATTCGACTCTTCTCGAGATCCGACGACGGGACGTCACGAAGCGAACGGCCCAACGCCCGTGCTGCCGTTTCACATTCGGCGCGGCGGGTGTTGTATTTGGTAGTTGCCAGATCGTGCTTCACCCTGGTGTTCGAGACGACGACGGTTACATCATCCGGCAGCGGCAGAAGTTCGTATTCGAGACTGCGGGTATCCAACAACAGCGCGTGTTGCGCACCGCCGTGGCAAGCGATCATTTGATCCATCATTCCGCATCGCACACCAGCAAATTCGTGCTCGGCCCGCTGGCACGCGCCGGCCAGATCCGTCAGTTCCAGCACCATTCCCGACAGGCTCAGCAATGCATATCCCACTGCGACTTCGAGCGCGGCAGAGGAACTCAGACCCGCCCCGATCGGGAGGTCCGTGTGTATCAGAAGATTAGCTCCAAACGGCGAGCATCCCATCCCCTCGAGCACTCGAGCGACGCCGAGAACATACCGGCTCCAGGAATTTTCAACGGCGTCACCCAGTACGAGAGTCTCCGAGAAGCTCTCTGAATGAACGACGAGCTTACAGTCCAGCCGGGGCGCGGCGGCGACCCATGTTGAGAGATGGATCGCCACCGGCATCACAAAGCCGTCGTTGTAATCGGTGTGCTCGCCGATGAGATTGACTCGCCCTGGTGCGCGGAAGATGCGAGGCCAAACCCCAAACAATTCCTTGAATCGCCGTTTCAGATCGATCAATCGCGATGTCCTTTTCGAGAACCCAGCCAGAGAAGGATCACGGAGAAGCCAATCAGGATTGTTCCCCAGATGAGATTGATGTTAATTCCCAGCGATCGCTCGTAGACGGATTTATCGCTGAAGAGTCCGTAGCCTGCCAGCAGCACTCCAAATATCGCGAACATCAGTCCGATTGGAAGCCGGATATCGAGTCCCATCGGTTCCTTCAGTAGAAGATGATATTCAGCAGCAATGTCGCGCCGAGAACAAAACATGCCAGCGTCGCAGGCCGCAAATACCACGCGATGGTTTCATCTTTCGGGCGATCCGTCAGCGAATACACCAGACCTGTGAGCTCACGGTCGGGCCGTGGTTTTGTCAGAGCGCTGACGAGGATCGTTACAACAAAGCAAGTGGTCCATGCATAAATTGCAGTCCAGAAATTCTGGGCCATCTCGCTGGGATAGGTGTGCAGAGCACCAAGCCAGCCGCCTTTCACACCAACGCCGCTTCCGATCGGCAGAGTCAATCCATGATGCAAAGCCGCTGCAAGCGTGCCCGAGACCAGGCCCATGAAGGCGCCGTGTCCGGTCGCCCGTTTCCAAAACATTCCCAGCAAAAAGGTCGCGAACAGGGGCGCATTTACGAACGCGAATACGAGTTGGAGGATATCCATAATGTTGTTGAATTGCGTCGCGACGTAGGCAGCAAACACCGATGCTGCAATCCCGAAAATCGTGGCCATCCGGCCCATCCATAAATAATGCGCATCGCTTGCATCCTTTCGGATGTAGGCCTGATAAATGTCGTAAGTCCAGACCGTATTGAATGCGGTAACGTTGCCAGCCATGCCCGACATGAAACTGGCAATCAGCGCCGTCAGGCCAAGACCGAGAATGCCGGTTGGGAAGTAATTCAGGAGCAGGGCGGGGACTGTCAGGTCGTAGTCGAATTCCGGTTTCCCGTTCTGGTCATGCTTGATCTCTCCGGTCGCTTCTACAATTTTGTACGGAATCAAACCAGTGTGCCGCGAGCCCGCTGCGTCTCTGGCTGGGACAGCCATCGCAATCAATCCGGGGAGGACAACGAGAATTGGAAACAACATCTTCGGCATTGCTGCAATCAACGGCGTCCGCCTTGCCGCGCTCATCGAGTTGGCGGCCATCGCGCGCTGGACGACGAGAAAATCCGTACACCAGTAACCGAAAGAGAGAACGAAGCCGAGTCCCATGACGAGACCAAATGCTTCGATGCCCATAAGATTCGTGCTGGGACTACCCATGCCCTGCCACGAATGAGTTAGTGCAGGAGAAAGTGTCTGCCGAATTCCGTTCCAGCCGCCCGCATGTTTCAACCCGAGGAAGATAAGCGGAACGAAGCCCGCAACGATCAGGAAGAACTGCAGCACTTCGTTATAAATCGCACTCGTGAGGCCGCCGAGGAAAACATAGCCCAGCACAATCAACGCGGAGATAACGATGCAGACGTGAAAAACATAATCGGGGCCAAGTCCCATCGATCGAAACGGCGCATCAAAGATGTGGAGAATCTGTATCAGCTTGGCCATGGCATACATGGAAATGCCGGACGAAAACACCGTCATCAAAGCAAATGAGATGGCGTTGAAACCGCGTGTTTTCTCATCGAATCGAAGGCGCAGGTATTCGGGAACCGAGCGGGCACGCGAGCCATAGTAGAACGGCATCATGAACAGGCCGACGAATACCATCGCCGGTATAGCGCCGATCCAGTAGAAGTGACTTGTAGCGATGCCGTACTTCGCGCCCGATGCCGCCATGCCGATAATTTCTTGCGCGCCGAGATTGGCGGAAATGAATGCCAGCCCGCAAATCCATGCGGGCATCGAGCGGCCGGCCTGAAAAAAGTCCTTACTGGTTTTCGTGTAACGCTTGAGGACAAATCCAACACCCAGGACGAATCCGAAATAAACGAAGATGATGAGCCAGTCGATAAATGTGAGATTCATGCCCAGAGCACCGGCTGGCGGATGAAGAAATTTCGGATAACCTCATCCACGGCGGAATCCGGCGGAAGTGTCTTCCAGAGGCCCAGAACATCCGGTCGATCGTATGCGAGCCCGCCGAACAGCAAAGCGCACTGGCGCATGGGCCATTCCTTCGCGTACATCACATCAGTTGGATGCGGCCAGCTCGACTTGTTCTGAATGTAGGGCACCATGAATTCGAGTGCCTTTCGCATGCCACGGCCATCGGACGTTGCGAACTCCCACAGATTGTCCTGAGGAGTTGAGAGAATCTGGCAGATCGCAGCCATCGCATCGAGATTGAAAAGCGAATAGCCATACGGCTTCGTGCGCCTTAGCTCTTCCGGAAAACTGCCGTCGGGCGCAAGCTGTCCGGGGATTAACACGTTCTTGAATCGAGCGCGCACAAACTGAGTAACTTCTGCATTAGCTGTCAACCGGGAAAACGATGCGGCCTGCATTACCCAGCATGTTGCGTGATTGTTTTTCGTGTCGCGTTCTTCGATGCCGTACGGATGGGTTGTCATCCACTCGAGGTAATCCGCGAACCAGGCCCTTACATCATTCATGCGCGGCAGGAGTTCAATGGCCCGCGCTACCTCGACAAGATGAATCGTATCGATGATGCCCGTGCCGCGGCCGGTAGCACGACCATGAATCGCTTGCGAGTATTGAAGATTCGGGTTCATTCGCGTGTCTTTGTTCACAAACCAGGCATTTAGATGGCGGGCCGCCTGATCGGCGAAACGTTGCTCCTTTGTGATCGTCCAGGCTGCGGCGAGAGCCGGGACTTGAACGCTGAGGCGCATCAGGTATCGTCGATGGTCGACGAAGTTGTCCGGATTGGACATGCCGTCCCGCTGAATGTAAGGGCCGCCGGGATTGTTCGGATCCGGCCACCAATAGTCGCCTTCCGAAAAGAAATCATGTTTGCCACCGGCACTTCGATCACTCGATGAAGCAGTCACGGTCATCGGTTGCTCGCGAAGATACTTCCCTGCCGCGGCTAACACACGCTTTCGATCGAACGCAGCGACATTGAACGGTTCCGGGCGCGGGAGCGCGGTTGCTGCGATGAGTCCCAACGCAGCTGTACAGAAGTCTCGACGGTGGAGCATTGCCCGCATTAAACCTGCGCTTGACTCGGTTCGTCAAGTGGAATACGGTTTCACTTCGCGAAACGAGGTTAACGATGGGAAAACCACGGATTGCAGCATTGATAGCAGTCCTGCTCATCCTTTGTCTTCGGCTGGATTCAACGCGTGCACAGGAGGCGGCAATCGTCCGGGCCACCGAAGCACCACCCAACGGCGTTTGGGTGGACAGCCTGGATCTGGGCAAAATCGGCGCAAGCTGGCTGCGTGCAGTTGGCGGGAAATCGGTTCGCAGTAATCCCATCAGTCTCGATGATGTCGTTTATCCTCACGGCGTCGGAACAGTGGCGATGTCCGAGGTGACCATCGATCTGAAAGGCGAAGCGGCGCGCTTCATTTCCATGGTGGGCATCGACGATCGGCGACGGACGGGTTTGGGGTCGGTAAACTTTGAAGTGTGGCTCGATGACAAGAAGGTTGCAGAATCTGGAGTCATTCGAAGCGGACAGCCGGCAAAGCTCATGTCGGTCGATCTCAACGGCGCGCACTACATGAGCCTGTTCGTCGACAACGCCGGCGACGGCAGCCGCGACGACGATGCCAATTGGGGCGGTGCCATGATCCTGATGGCTTCTCATGCAAAATCCAAACCGGAGACATTCAAGGTAGACATTGAGCCGGCGCCGGCAATCGCATCGGCCGTTTCGGCGAAGCCTGCCATTCACGGCGCGCGCATTACCGGCTCTACTCCCGGCCGCCCTTTCCTGTTTCTGATTCCAGCGACAGGCGCGGGACTGCTTACATTCTCCGCGAAGCATCTTCCCGCCGGCCTCCGGCTCGATAAGGATACCGGGATCATTTCCGGCGCGCTGAAAGAGCCCGGCACGACCACAGTCGAGTTGACTGTCCGGGGACCGCAAGGCTCCGCGTCGCGCGAGCTCACGATTGTTGGCGGGAACCGCAAGCTTGCGTTGACTCCACCTATGGGCTGGAATTCCTGGAATGTCTGGGGCACGTCAGTTGATGCCGAGAAAGTCCGAAAGGCCGCCGACGCCATGGTCCGTTCCGGGCTGGCGTCTCATGGCTATCAGTACATCAACATCGACGACGCGTGGGAAGGCAACCGGGACAGCAAGGGAGAAATTCAAACGAATGAAAAGTTCAGCGACATGAAGGCGCTCGCCGATTACGTTCACAGCAAAGGGTTGAAGCTCGGCATCTATTCGTCGCCGGGACCGCAGACGTGTGCGCGTTTCGAAGGAAGCTATCAGCACGAGGAACAGGACGCGCGGATGTTCGGGAAATGGGGTATCGACTATTTGAAATATGACTGGTGTTCATATTCGCAGATTGCCCAAGATGCAAGCCTCGCGGAGCTTCAAAAACCGTATCGCGTAATGCGCACGGCGCTCGACAGGATCGATCGGGATATTTGCTTTAGCCTGTGTCAGTATGGCAACGGCAAAGTGTGGGAATGGGGTGAAAGCGTTGGCGGAAACGCATGGCGAACCACGGGCGACATCACCGACACGTGGATCAGCCTTTCGGGTATCGGGTTCAGCGAACACGGCCACGAAAATTACGCCGGACCTGGCCACTGGAATGATCCGGACATGCTGGTCGTCGGCCGTGTCGGCTGGGGACCGAACGTGCACCCGACCCGGCTTTCACAGAACGAACAGATCACTCACATCACGCTATGGAGCCTGGTGTCTTCGCCGTTGCTGATAGGTTGCGATATGTCGGATATGGACAAGTTCACGGTCGATGTGCTTAGCAACGATGAAGTCCTGGCCGTGAATCAGGATCCGTTGGGAAAAACGGCCTCTCGCCGATGGCAAGATGGACGCGTCGAAGTCTGGTTTCGTCCGCTGTGGGACGGAACCATTGCGGTCGGCTTGTTCAACCGCGGCCAACGCGCGGCGAAGGTGACCGCCAAATGGTCGGACCTGCGACTCCAAGGCGCCCAACCTGTCCGCGATCTCTGGCAACAGAAGAATCTCGGCTCCTTCAACAATGCATTCGCGTCTACAGTTCCGCAGCATGGCGCGATGCTGTTAAAAATTGGAACGCCGAAGCAACATACAACGAGCGAGAAATAGATGTGAAAATCACGGCCGCCAAAGTTTTCGTCTGTTGTCCGGGTCGAAATTTTGTGACGCTCAAAATTCAGACTGACGAGGGGATTTTCGGTCTGGGTGACGCCACTCTGAATGGGCGGGAGCTGGCCGTCGCTTCCTATCTTGAAGAACATGCCATACCGTGCCTGATCGGACGCGATCCATTTCAGACCGAAGACATCTGGCAATATCTGTATCGCGGGGCATATTGGCGTGGCGGGCCCGTAACAATGACGGCGATTGCCGCTGTCGATATGGCACTCTGGGACATCAAAGGTAAAGCCCTGAATACCGCCGTCTACAACCTTCTCGGCGGTAAAAGTAGGAACGGCGTTCTGGTTTACGGCCACGCGAATGGAAAAGATGTAGAAGAGACTATCGATGAAGTCGGCCGGTATCTTGAAATGGGATATCTGGCTGTACGCGCACAATCAGGCATTCCCGGTCTCGCCTCGACCTACGGTGTCGGCCGCGGACAACTTCACTACGAGCCGGCCGAAAAAGGACTCCCGCCTGAAAATATCTGGTCCACGGAAAAATATCTGCTTCACGTTCCGAAATTATTCGAAGCGCTTCGTGCGAAGTATGGCGGTGACGTTCATCTTTTGCACGACGCCCATCACCGGCTGACGCCCATCGAAGCAGCGCGGCTTGGGAAAAGTCTGGAGCCCTACC
The DNA here is from genome assembly GCA_035315305.1 of Terriglobia bacterium. Taxonomy (GTDB): domain Bacteria; phylum Acidobacteriota; class Terriglobia; order 20CM-2-55-15; family 20CM-2-55-15; genus 20CM-2-55-15. Next base: position 7,487 of record DATFXZ010000502.1, read on the forward strand.
ATCTGTTCTGGCTGGAAGACGCCGTGACCGGAGAACTCCAGGAAGGTTACCGGATCGTGCGCCGGCACACGACAACACCGCTTGCGATCGGCGAGGTTCTCAGTACCATTTGGGATGCGCGGATACTCATTTCCGAGCAACTCATCGATTACATTCGCATGACGGTCGTACACGGCGGCGGCATCACGCATTTGAAGAAGGTTGCGGCTCTGGCTGAGATCTATCACGTGCGCACCGGCTGTCACGGAGCCACTGACTTATCTCCCGTGACGATGGCCGCAGCGCTGCACTTCGATGTATCTGTGAACAATTTCGGAATTCAGGAATACATGCGCCACGCTTCCGAGACGGACGAAGTGTTTCCGCATACGTATTACTTCAAAGATGGATATCTTCATCCGGGAGAGGCTCCTGGTCTTGGAGTCGATTTCAACGAAGAACTCGCGAAACGCTTTCCGTACGAACGCGCCTATTTGCCGGTAAACCGCAAGCTCGATGGAACAATGTTCAATTGGTAATCAAGAGAGATGGGATATCAAGGTCTCGAATTGAAAGGTAGAGTCGCCGTAGTGATAGGCGGCACCTCCGGTCTCGGCCGGGCCATCATGTTGGCGCTGGCGGAAGCCGGAGCCGACGTTGTCCCAACGTCACGCCGCACCGAGCAGGTGGATTCGGCAGCGCGTGAAGCCGAGGCACGAGGACGGCGCGCGCTACGATTGACTTCGGACGTTGTGGATCGTGCATCCCTTGAAGCA
>DATFXZ010000503.1:0-3677 GCA_035315305.1 Terriglobia bacterium
CACCCAGTGCTCGAAGGCAAAATGAGCTGCGCGGATTGTCATGAACCGCATAAAGGCATCGCGATCAAAGGCGCTCCAACAAATATTCAGCAGAAGCTGAAAGCCGGCGGTCTTGCTTTCCTAAGCCGAAACGAGACGTGCTTCGAGTGCCACACCGCGCAACGCGGCCCGTTCGTTTACGAGCACGAAGCAATGCGTCAAGGGTGTGTGGTCTGTCATTCACCGCATGGCTCCGTCAACCAGCGCTTGCTGAACGAACGAAACGCGACGCTTTGTCTGAAATGCCATTTCCAACAGCAAAGAGAGCCCGGGCACATTTTCATCGGCGATGTCGACCACACCAACTTTCTGCCTCAAGGAACGTGCTGGTCGGCTGGCTGCCATGAGGAACCGCATGGCTCTAATGTGACCCCGCTCCTTAGATACTGATGTCGATGTTATGAATGCGTCTCGCGGATTCCTCGTGCTGGTCCTTGCGGGAACTTTTGCCGCCGCTGCGGTTCGCGCTGGTGAAGCGAGTGATGCCAAGGCCACGACTACGACCACGGAAGAACAACCCGAAGAGTACAAGAACTGGATCGAGCTCGGTATTGGCGGCGTAATCACGAGCGGAGATAAGGCACAGTTCGAGCAACAACACTGGCTGCCAAGAGATCAGCCTTACGGCGGTATCCAGGATCTGCACGTCGAGGGGTCCGTGGGCAAAGACGCGCTCTTTTCGATCGATGGTCACGCGCTCTGGGATTTCAACGATTACGACATTACAGTGCAGCTGGCGAAGCCGAATCTCGGCTACATCAAGGCTGGTTTCACTGAGTTCCGCACTTGGTACGACGGCAATGGCGGATTCTTTCCGCACAACGATGTGTTCTTTGCACCGCCGTTTTCTGAAATGCACATCGATCGAGGTGACGTATGGGTTGAACTGGGCCTGCGTGTACCAAACTGGCCTGAAATAACGATCCGTTACGAGCATGAGTTTCGTGATGGTCAAAAAGATTCGACGACGTGGGGCGATACGACTCTTACGGGACTTCCGGTTAATCCGACACGAAAAATTGTCCCTTCATTCCGCGATATCGATGAAACGCGTGACATAGTTTCTTTCGAGGCATCAAAAACATTTGGCAACACGGATGTCCTGCTCGGAATGCGTTACGAACATAACGAGAACGAGGATTCCCTAAATATGGAACGGAATGCCGGCCAGGTAGGAGTAGTACCCAGCGGTCAACGTAAGGTCACTGAGACGCAGAACGGTGACGTCGACCTGTTCAGCGGCCACGGGATCACTGTGACTCGATTTAGCGATTCGCTCTGGTTCACCGCTGGCTACTCTTACACAACATTACAAAACGATATCTCCGGCACGCGCGTCTTCGGTACGCATTGGGATTCGGCGTTCGGAGAGCCGGTGCCAACCCTTGGTGAATTCGACACGGACTTCATCGATTTAGCCGGAAGTGCCCAGGTTAAGGAAAATCTGTTTAATGCGAACCTGTTTTGGATGCCGCTGGAGAGCCTAACTGTTTTGACGGGTCTCCGCTACACTCATGAAAACCTGGATACCGAGTCGACCTTCCTCGACTTGGAACCTGTGCCAAACACTCCGCCGTTTAATCCAACGAATCCGCAGGGTGGATTCCATTTTGGGCCTCCAGTACTGGGATTCGGCGGGAGGTCCTCGGATGACAACCTCTTCGCCGAGCGACTGGAGTTGCGTTACACCGGTATCAAGGATTGGCTTTTCTACCTCGAAGGCGAATGGGAGGAGGACTGGGGCCACGTAAATGAAAACCAGAGCATAGATGGAGACGTACCGTTGGATAAGGATACCAATGCGCTCGGTCAAAAATACACCGTTGGTGTAAACTGGTATCCGACGATCAGGTTAAATCTGTCGGGGCAGTACTTTCATAGGATTGCGTCTTACGACCAAGACCTCTTCAGTAGCGCTCATCAAAGATTGCTTAATCAGGACTGGAACGTCGATGACCTGAATGTTCGAATTACGTTTCGACCGAAAATTCCAGCCTGGCTTGGTGCACTTTCTCTGGTCACTCGGTACGATTTTGTGCATACGGCAATCGATGGCCAGTGGTTTGTCGAAGGTGAAACGTTGACCGAGGAGCAGACCGGCGTAATCAAACAGCATGTAATTAGTGAGGCACTTAACTGGAACCCGGTCGCCCGGTTTTACATGCAGGTGAATTTTTCCTACACCCTTAATCAAACGGACACCCCTGCGAATAACATTGATCTGGTTCCCAACACCAGCCCGACCGTCGTAAATTTTAGAAACGACTATTGGACCGTAACCAGCGGCATTGGCTACATCATCGACGATAAAACCGATTTCTACGCCGATTATTACTTTTACTGCGCCAACGACTACTTTAAAAACGCAGCCGTCGCTGTGCCATACGGGATGGGGGCCACCGAAAACGCCGTCTCGGCGACCATCACGCGCCAACTAAGCAAGAGAACGCGCCTGACGTTGAAGTATGGCTTTTTTGACTACCGAGACGAGACCTCTGGCGGTCATAATAACTATCGCGCACATTCACTGTTTTCGAGTCTTCAAGTTAGGTTCTAATCAAATAAGCAACTGCAGATCATTTAATATGAAAACCATCATTGTACTTACTATTAGCCTCTTAATTGCGGCGCCATTATCGGTACGCGCCGCAGATGCAAAGACAAATTGGGCCAACAATTGCGCCCAGTGTCATGGCGCCAGTGGCAAGGGCGACACGAAAATGGGCAAAATGCTAAGTGCGATGGATCTAACGGATCCAAAAAAGCAATCTTCCTTTACTGATGCGCAGGCTACCACCGCAATCAGAGACGGCATTAAGCAGAACGGGAAAACCACCATGAAAGCGTTCGGGGGCAAGTTGAGCGACGCCGAAATCAAAGCGCTTGTCGCGTATGTCCGATCATTAAAGAAGTAATTCGGAAACATCGACACGATGGGCCGCCCCGGACGCTGATTTCATTTCAAGCTCTTGATGTAAGCGACTAACGCTTTTAGGTCGTCGTCGCTAACGTCCAATGGTTTCATCTCACCTTCGATCATCTTGGCCGTAGGATGTCGCAGAAGGTTCGACAATTCCTCAGCTGATTTTTCTGCAATGGCGCCGGCGAGTTTTGGACCGGCAGCTGTTCCGACGCCGTTTTCACCGTGGCAGGCGTCACATGATTCGCTATCATAAACTTTTTTTCCTGCAGCGGCGAGCGGGTCGACGACCGCGACGACAGGCGCAGACAATGAGGTAGCCGCACCTTCTGGTTCGAATGTTTCGCGCATGAATTGCTCGACCTCTTGGCGCTGCTTTGCGACCTGCTTCGCGATGCTCGGGTCGCGGCGATCATCGCGAACGCTCATGAGTCCCATAGCGACAAACCCGCCGAGAATTAGAACAAAAACGCCTACCGCGATCGGCCGCCGCCACGGTCGCCGTTGCAATCGGCGATCGATGAACGGAACAAAAACGAGTAACGCCGCCGTCACCGTTGGAATGACGATGATTCCCATAATGGCATAAGGCCCACGCCAGTATTTCAGCCACTGAAAAATCGGAAGGTAATACCACTCCGGTCGCGGAATATATTGCGTGTCGGCCGGGTTAGCTTTCGGCCCGAGTTCGGTCGGTGCAAAATGCGCGAGCGAGCCT
>DATFXZ010000504.1:0-14325 GCA_035315305.1 Terriglobia bacterium
CACCACCTTGAATTGGCTGGCTTTGGTCTACTCAACCAGGGCCTCCTCTTCGATGCGATTTCCCACCCGCAGACCACGGAGATGAAATGCGATTCGGTCGAAAGTCAGATACACAACCGGCACGGTAAACAGCGTCAGCAACTGGCTGACGGCCAGGCCGCCGACGATCGTGATTCCAAGCGGATGCCGGAGTTCGGATCCGACGCCGGTGCCCAGCGCGAGTGGAACGCCGCCGAGCATGGCGGCCATCGTGGTCATCAGAATCGGACGGAATCGCAGCAGGCATGCCTGATAGATCGCTTCAATCGGCCGTTTGCCTTGACTGCGCTGAGCATCGAGCGCGAAGTCGATCATCATGATCGCGTTCTTTTGCACGATGCCGATTAACAGAATCATTCCGATCAGTGCAATGACGCTCAGATCGCCGTGCGTAAACTGCAAAGCGAGAAGCGCGCCGAGACCTGCGGAAGGCAGTGTAGAGAGAATCGTAATCGGGTGAATGTAACTTTCGTACAACACACCCAATACGATGTACACCGTAATCAATGCCGCGACAATCAACCAAACTTCATTCGAAAGCGATGACTGAAACGCCAGCGCCGTTCCTTGGAAACTGGCACGGATGCTGGCCGGCAGACCAATCTCGCGTCCTGCATCTTCAATGACCTTCACTGCATCACCCAGCGATGCATTCGGCGCCAAATTGAATGAGAGCGTGACGACAGGAAACTGGCCCTGATGGTTGACGGCAAGCGGCGTGGTATGCGTGTCGAGCGTTGTGAATGAAGTCAGCGGAACCTGCGTTGATCCAGACGTCCCTCCGGGGGCCCGGACATACATGTCTTTGAGAGAGTCCGGATTCTGCTGGAACCTCGGCTCGACTTCCAGCACGACATGGTACTGATTCAGCTGCGTGAACATCGTCGAGACCAGCCGCTGGCCGAAAGCATCGTAGAGCGTGTCATCGATCATCTGCGGCGTGATGCCAAATCGAGCAGCACTGTCTCGATCGATCACAAGTGTGGCTTGCAGTCCATCGGTCTGTTGGTCGCTCGCCACATCGCGCAGCTGCGGGAGCATCTGCAATCTCTGGACTAGCCGCGGTGCCCACGTGTTCAGTTCTTTCGCGTCCGCATCTTCCAGGCTGTACTGAAACTGTGTTCGGCTCACGCGGTCGTCCACCGTCAAATCCTGGACCGGCTGCATGAATAGCGTGATGCCTTCGACTTTTTCCAGTTGCGGCTGCAATCGACGGATGATCTCCGACGCATTCGCTTTGCGTTCGTCGTGCGGCTTTAAGTCGATCTGCATTCGGCCGCTATTCACGGTTGTATTCGTTCCGTCAATTCCAATGAATGAGGACAAGCTCTGAACGTCAGGATCTTGAAGAATGACCTCGGCCAGCGCTTGCTGCCGTTGGGCCATGGCTGAAAACGAAATGCTTTGCTCCGATTCCGAAACACCGAGGATCGCGCCAGTGTCCTGAACAGGGAAGAAACCTTTAGGGACGTAGACATATAGAATGATCGTCGCGGCTAGCGTTCCTACAGTTACGAATTGCGTCAAGGTTTGGTGCCGCAAGACCCATCGAAGCATTCTTGCGTAAACGGAAATGATGGCGTCGAAGCCGTGACCCGATGCTCGATAGAACCAGCTTTGTTCGGATTCTTTTTTATAACGAAGCAGCTTCGCGCACATCATTGGCGTGAGCGTCAGGGAAACGACGGCGGAGACGAGGATCGTGAGACTCAACGTAATTGCGAACTCGCGAAAAAGCCTTCCTACAACATCGCCCATAAACAGCAAGGGGATCAGAACCGCGATCAGCGAAACGGTCAGCGACAAGATCGTGAAGCCGATCTGGCGCGAACCGTTCAAGGCGGCGTGCAACGGCGACTCGCCGTCTTCAATGAAGCGAGTGATGTTTTCGATCATGACAACCGCATCGTCAACGACAAAACCTGTTGAGATCGTCAACGCCATGAGCGTGAGGTTATTCAGGCTGAATCCCATCAAGTACATCAATCCGAACGCCCCGACAATCGACAGCGGCACAGCAACGCTCGGAATGACAGTGGCGGCGAGATTGCGCAGGAAGATGAACATCACCATAACAACCAGCGCAATGGTCAGCATGAGCTCGAACTGCACGTCCGTAACTGAAGCGCGGATAGTCGTCGTTCGATCTGTCAGAATCGAAACGTCAACTGCTGAAGGCAGCGAGGCTCTGAGCTGCGGCAACAATGCCTTAATGCGGTCGACGACGGCAATGATGTTCGCGCCGGGCTGCCGCTGTATGTTGACGATGACGGCCGGTTGGCCATTCATCCATGCGGCCTGCTTCGTATTCTCGACGCCATCCACGACGCTGGCGACATCCGAAAGTCGCACGGGCGCGCCTTTGCGGTAAGCGACGATGATCTTTTGATAATCTGCGCTCGACATGATTTGGTCGTTGGCGCCGATCGTGAAGATTTGCTGGTCGCTTTCAAAATTTCCCTTCGCCTGGTCGACGTTGGCAGATGCAAGCGCGTTACGAATGTCTTCTAAGCCAAGGCCGTACGCCGCAAGTTCCGTCGGATTCACACGGATTCGGACGCCGGGCTTTTGACCGCCGCTGATGCGCACCAACCCTACTCCGGGCAATTGAGAAATTTTCTGCGCGAGTGTCGTGTCGGCGAGGTCTTCAATCTTTGGAAGCGGCAATGTCTTGGATGTCAACGCGAGTGTGAGAATCGGCGTGTCCGCCGGATTGACCTTACTGTAGATCGGAGGATTCGGCAGATCGCGCGGCAGGAAAGTACCGCCGGCGTTAATTGCTGCCTGGACTTCTTGTTCCGCGATATCGATGCTCAGATCCAGTGAAAACTGAAGTGTGATGACAGAGCATCCGAACGAGCTCGAGGATGTCATCTGTTTCAAGCCCGGCACTTGTCCGAACTGACGCTCCAGCGGAGCCGTGACTGAAGACGACATCACTTCCGGGCTTGCTCCGGGATAGAACGTCACGACCTGAATCGTCGGATAGTCCACTTGCGGCAGTGCCGAGACCGGCAATTGCTGATACGCGACAGCGCCGGCCAGAAGGACACCGGCCATCAGCAACGAAGTCGCTACCGGCCGGAGAATGAATGGCTGCGAAATATTCATTGGCCGTCCCTTTGACCGCGGCCGCGCCCCCCGCCACGTCCACCACGCCCGCCGCCGCGACGATTGCCGGGCGCGTCGGAGCTCTGGCCTGGAGTTTGAACATCAACCCTCGCTCCATCCTGAATCTTGTCCATCCCTTCGAGTACAACCATTTCTCCGGCTTCTACTCCTGATGCAAGAGCTACATCATTTCCTTCCGTGGTCTTGATTGTGACTGGACGCAATTCGGCTGTTTGATCTTCTTTAACGACATAAAGAAACGTTCCCTGAGATCCTCGCTGGATGGTCGACGCGGGCACGACGACGGCATTCTTTAAAACATCGATCAGTAACCTGACGTTCACGAATTGGTTGGGATAGAGGGCGTTGTTTTGGTTGTCGAAGACAGCTTTCAGCTTCGATGTTCCTGTCGTCGGATCAATTTGGTTGTCGGCTGTGAGAAGAACACCGTCCGCAATTTTCTTCGAATCGTCGTGATCCCAGGCTTCGACGCGAAGCTTTTGGCCCGAGTGGAGCTTACGCAAGACGTCGCCAAGGTTATCTTCCGGAATCGAGAAGAGTACGGAAATCGGCTGCAGCTGCGTGATGACGACAATGCCGCTAGGATCGGCGGCGCGAACGATGTTTCCTTCATCAACAAGGCGTAATCCGATTTGACCGCTGATTGGCGCAACGATTCTCGAGTAGGTTATCTGGAGATTGGCGTTATCGATCTGCGCCTGGTCTGCCTGGATCGAGCCTTCATATTGGCCGACTGCCGCAGCCTGAGTGTCGAACTGTTGCTTCGGAATTAGGCCTTTGTCCAGCAACAGTTGATTTCGCTGCTGTTCTGTTTTCGCGGAGAGCAATAGGGCTTGATCGCGTGCGAGCTGCCCCTTGGCTTGAGCAAGTTGAACTTCAAATGGACGCTTATCGATTTCCGCAAGGAGATCGTCTTTCTTCACGAAGTCGCCTTCTTTGAAGGCGACTTTCACGAGTTGTCCATCAACGCGGCTGCGGACTGTAACTGTGTTCGATGCGACGGCGTTACCGAGTCCGCGCAAATAGACCGGCATGTCGACCTTGCGTGCAGGAATCGTAATAACAGCGGCTCGGCCGCCGGCGCCGCGTCCATTTCGTCCACCTCTTCCGCGACCTCCCGTGTTGTCTGAAGTCCGTGCAGTGGTCGCATCGGCCGCAGCCAATCTCGACGTGCGCCACAACCGATAACCGCCGTAGCCTATACCGCCGAGTATTATCAGAATCAAAAGCCAGCGGCCCCTGGCTCTTCTCCCTGGGCGACGCGACTCCTGCTCCGAGATCAACAATAATTTGCTTTCCTCTTCGAAACGGTTCTTATCCATCGGCTATTTCCCTGTATTTTGAAAACGGAAACAAAACCGCCGCGTTTGCGGTCGGCAAAGTGGAAACCGGTATTAAGAGAGGGGACTTGGAGGAGCCCGCGGAGACAACGCCTGGTCGTTGGGGTCTGTAGCGAAGCCGGTCAACGGGTGGGAGAGGGCGTTTGCGGATGGGGGCGTATCCGACGATCGAACGAACGATACGTGCAAACCCCAGCCGTCTTCCAGCAGTCTTGTGTGTTTTTCCTTCGGATTCTGCTTATGCAGTTCGGCCGTGAGCGGGCCGGTGCGGCTGGGGCTCAAATGCTTGGAGTTAGAAGCGTGCTGAGCGGCCCATGTTTCCGTCCGCTCCATGGTGCGGCGGACAGTGGAGGCCGCGAAGATCAGTAAGATGATTGCTGCCGTGACCCTTTTCTTCATAGCGAGGGGGCCCTTACAAACAGATACAGACTACCTAATTGGTGCTACGCAGGCAAGATCCTCAAGGTTACATAAGTAGAACCACGATCGGGAGCATCCCGGAAATCCTTAACATCCGGATGTCTTTCCAAAATCGATCTCACGATTTCCCGCTGCACGCCGATACCTCGGCCGTGGATAATCCGGACCTCGCGAAAGCCACGCTGAACGGCCTGATAGAGATACTCCTCCACGACAATTTGGATTTCTCGCGGCTGAAACGTGTGCAGGTCGATCGAGTCTTCGATCGGAAGCTCGTGCATTCGATACAGTATAATCGTCAGACTATGAAGTTTTTCGTGCGCACCTACGGGTGCCAGATGAACGTGGCGGATTCGAATGAAATGTCACGGCATCTCGCGGCCCGTGGTCTCGTTGAGACGGTGGATCCCGATGATGCATCAGTGATGCTGGTCAATACTTGTACGGTCCGGCAGCACGCCGAAGATCGGGCGTTTTCGGAAATCGGGCGTCTCAGACGAAGGAAAGCGAAACGGCCGGGCCGCAAAGTTGTCGTGACCGGGTGTGCCGCGGAGCGAACGAAGGAATATCTCGAAGATCGATTTCCTTTCGTGGACCTTGTCGTGGGAGCCAAGTCGATTGAAGATTTCGGTTCGATGGCTGATCGGCTTCTCGACCGCCGCGCGACTGATGAAGAACTCGATTACGCGGTACCGTGTGTCAACGACAAAATTGCGGCATTCGTCACGATCATGCGTGGCTGCAATTACTCCTGCACGTATTGCATCGTGCCTTACGTGCGAGGTCGCGAAATTTATCATTCGATGGAGCAGATTCTGGGCGAGGTCCGCGACCGCGTGCGCGAGGGAGCGCGGGAAATCACGTTACTTGGCCAGACAGTGAATTCCTATCGCAGTGGCGACAGTCGGTTTGCGGATTTGCTTCGAGCTGTGGCCGCAGTCGATGGAGTGGATCGCGTGCGATTCATCAGTCCGCATCCGTATTACATGACCGATCGCGTGATCGAAACGATGGCGACCGTGCCTGAGGTCTGCGAGTCGCTGCATCTGCCGGTGCAGTCGGGTTGCAACACAATGTTAAAGGCGATGGCGCGTAACTATACGCGTGAGCAGTATCTGGGGCTGGTGAAGAAAATGAGACACGCCATGCCGGGAATGACGCTGAGCACCGACATCATTGTCGGTTTTCCCGGCGAAACCGAGGACGATTTCCGGCAAACGCTTTCGCTGATCGAGGAAGTTCAGTTCGATTGGGGTTTTGTCTTCAAGTACTCGACACGCGAGGGCACACCGGCGGCCAAACTTGGATCTTACCCCGAGGCATTGATCGAAGAACGGCACCAGCGATGTCTCGAATTGGTTGACCGGATTGCGCTGGCGAAGCGATCAAAGCTTGTTGGTACAGAACAGGATGTGCTGGTTGAAGAGAGCAGTTTCGGCAGGACACGCACAAACTACAAAGTTCACATTAATGGCGATGTCGCGCCCATCGCGCTTGGCGAGGAAGTCCGCCTGCGTATTATCAACGTGCAGCGCGCAACGCTGGAGGGAGAACTGCAAAATGGCAACGTTACTTTCGAAAATTTTCGGGAAAAAGACGCCGACCACGCCCGCGCCTGAGGTTGATCAACTTGATGTCAGCGCCTTGAAGCCGCTTATGCAGCCGAAAGCTGCTGTGAGCACGGACCCGAAAGACCTATCCGGCGCGTGGACAATGCAACAGGTGACGACCGTGTTTCCGTCCGCGCAGCGCGCGTTGTTTCAACGCTATCACGTCGGCGGTTGCAGCAGTTGCGGCTTCCAGCCGACGGATTTGCTCGCGACCGTGGCCATGAATCACGGGTTGGACGTCAATGAACTCGTCGAACACATCAAGAGGAGCCAGGAAATGGAAAAAGATCTGGAGATCACGGCGCGCGAAACTGCCGAGTTGCTGAATGGCGGCAAGATCAAATTGGTCGATGTCCGGACGCCGGAGGAATTCGCGATCGCGAGCGTGCCCGGAAGCGTCCTCGTCGATCAAAGCCTGGCGCAGGAGATCATGCAGACGTGGCCGAAGGACACCGCGATCGTAACCATGTGTCATCACGGAATGCGCAGCCTCGATGCGGCTGCTTATTTGCGGGGACATGGGTTCACGAATGCGAAGAGCATGTCGGGTGGAATCGATGCGTGGTCGCTGCAGATTGATTCCTCGATTCCGCGTTATTAAAAACACAAAGACACAAAGGCACAGAGACACAAAGAAAGGCGGCAACAACGACTTTTATTGGCCGGCTTTCTTTGTGTCTCTGTGCCTTTGTGTTTTTTACACGTCAATTTCGAGAAGATCTCTACCTAGCGTGATGTTCGCAAATACGTCCCGTGCCTCTTCCCCGATCTGCGCAACCTGCTTCCCGTCATAGCGTGAACTGAAATGCGTTGCGATGAGATTCGTTGCGCCGGCTTCTTTCGCGACTCGCGCAGCATCTTCCATTGTTGAGTGCTTGCGTTCACGAGCCATGTCGACGGCCTCGGGACCAAAGGTTGTCTCATGAATAAGCGCCGTACACTGATCAGCCAGCTGAATGGAGCGTTCCGAGAATTGTGTGTCGAGGCAATACACCACGGATTTACCATGCCTTGCCGGCCCCAATACCATGTCCGGCGTGATAGTACGGCCGTCGGCAAGCGTGATGCTTTCACCGTGCTGAAGCTTGCCGTAGAGAGGCCCTCGAGTAATCCCGAGTTCTTGCGCCCGTTCGAGGTTGAAAACGCCGGGCTTGTCTTTTTCTTGAAATCTCCAACCCAAGCAGAAAATCGAGTGATCCAACGGAAGCGCGTCGACATAGAACTCGTCTTCATCAAGGACGCGTCCGCGATAGCCGCGTGGGAATTCCTGAACGTTCAAATTGAAGGTAAATTGCAAGTTCGACGTGCGAAACGCAGCGTGTAAAAAAATTCGCAGTCCTTCGGGTCCAAACACGTTTAATGGGCCCTCACGGCCATCAAGATGAAGCGTACTGAGCAATCCGGCGATGCCGTAGAGGTGGTCGCCGTGAAGGTGCCCAATGAAGATCGAATGAATCCGACTTCGCTTTACACCCGAGCGCATTAATTGCAATTGCGTGCCTTCGCCGCAGTCGAACAGGAAAACGTCGCCATTACGAATGAGCGCAGTGGAAGACAGCCCTCGCGTGAGCGTCGGGACGGCCGAACTGGTTCCTAAAAGTACGATCTTCAAAATATCTGCCTTTTTTTATTTGAACATCGCCTTGAAAACATATCCCGCCAAACGCGGATTCTCCCGAAGGCGTCGTACAGAATAAGCGTACCAGTCGCGGCCAAATGGAATATACACGCGGACGTTGTGGCCTGCCGCGCGTATGATATCCCGCAATTGCTCTTCGACTCCGAGGAGCATCTGAAATTCATAGGCCGTCGTCGGCAGTTTCAGTTCACGAATGATTCGCAGAGCTTCCCATACCATCAACTCGTCATGCGTGGCGATGCCGACGTATGATCCGCTCGCCAAGAGCCTCTCGAGTAACGCTACGTAGTTTCGGTTGATCACTCTCATATCGTGGTACGAAATTTCTTGAGGCTCGACGTAGACACCCTTGCAAAGCCGGTAGTTCGGCCGCAGATCTTCGAGCGCGCAAACATCATCCATTGTTCTGCGCAGATATGCCTGTACCACGACACCGACATTCGAAAAGTCGCGCCGCAACTGACGATACGTCGCCAATGTGTCGGTTGTGCACGATGAGTCCTCCATATCGATCCGGACAAAGTTATTCAGCTCACTGGCGCGACGCACGAGTCGCGTTGCCATCTGGAGACAAGCTTGGCGGTCCAGCTTCAGGCCGAGTTGGGTAAGCTTGATCGAAATCGTAGAATCGACTCTCCTTCGAGCGATTTCCTCGAGCACGCTTAAGTAGTCTTCAGTGGCGCGATGTGCCTGATCCATGGTGCTGATGTGCTCGCCAAGTATGTCGAGTGTCGCGCGGAATCCACGGGCGTTTAGTCCGGCGACCACACGTAGCGCGTCATCCGTGGTTTCCCCGGCAATGTAGCGATTCGCGACACGCCGGACGATGCTTTTCGGAACCGCCGGCAGGGTGCGGGCAATGACTCGATCCAGCAGTGTCATAAAGCGTATACTTCGGGAAATATGAAGAAGTTGTTGGCGATGGCGGCGTTCCTCGTCCTCTCTGCATCGCAAGCCATTTCCGATGTGACGGAGAAGACAGGCTCGGAGTTCGTATTCGCGCGAGTTCAATTTAACATGGATCGCCGCTGGATTTTCGAAACCGCCGAAGCTCCATGGCACCACGATTACCCATTTTCTGAAGACCTCTTCCTCACGATGGTGAACGAGGTTACAGGAATCCACACGACCCGCGAGTCCTATCAAATCGTACAGCTCGACAGTCCGGAAATTTTCAAATATCCCTGGCTATATATCTCCGAACCGGGATTCTTTTCTTTGAACGACAAAGAAATTACAAATTTCCGCGAATACCTCAACCGCGGCGGCTTCGTTGTCTGTGATGATTTTCGCGGCCGCGATCTGGAAGTTCTTCGGCTCGCGATGCAAAAGGTTCTTCCCGGCCAGCAAATGTTCAGGCTAAATGTTTCGCACCCTCTGTTCCATTCGTTCTATGACATCCAATCCATAGTGATGGAGCCGCCGTATTACGATGTGCGTTTTTTAGGCGGCAAACCCGAGTTTTGGGGATTGAACGACGAAAAAGGCCGCCTGGTGATGGTCGCGAATCAAAATAACGATCTCGGCGAATTTTTGGAGGCGCTGGATCACGGGGAGAAACCGCTGCAGTGGTCGGCTCTCTCGGTCAGATTAATGATTAATTATTTAGTCTATGCAACGACGCATTAACGTCCGGAATGCCTCCGCTCTCCGCAAGGAACCCCTTTAAGAAATCATCCTGCAGTTTGCGATAGGTTGACACCGATCCCTTGGTGTTAAAGATGGCGAAGATGACCGGTCCGTAGTCGCGCGTGTACATGACGCCCGCGAGCGTGCTGACCCCGCCCTCAGTGCCGGGCAGCGTCCCGGTTTTTCCAATTACGGCGCCTCGATATTCCTGACCCACGAAACGACGTTGTAGCGTGCCCCGATCGACACCCGCGACTGGAAGAACGTCTTGCGGCTGCAAGTTGTTGAGGTTCAACCAAAACACGAGTTCGCGGAAAAGTGTCACCGTTGCGCGCGGTGTAATGCGGTTGTAGTCGAGTCCGGAAGAGTGGCTGATAGTGACGTCGCTCGGAGCGATGCCGATGTCTTTGATGAGGAATTTTTCCACGGCTTTGGGTCCTCCCAACGCTTCACCAAGACGTTCGGCAATCTGATTTACGCTGTGAGCATTTTGATAAAAGAGGATGTCCTGCAGGCTCGATGAGACGTGAGTGGTGATTCTTGTCCCGCGAAGTGTCCCTTCGGTTGTCTTACCGCCCACCTTTATGCCGGCGCGCCTCATCATCAGAGCTAGCGCTTTTGTCGCCTTGTCGTTAGTGGAAAAGATCCCGTAAGTAAAAGGTCCCGCAATCACTAAGTCGCCGCTGACGCGCGTGACTCCCGAGCGGACCACATCACGAAGAAGCCGGTTCACATCGATCGAAGTCAAAACCGGATCGCCCGTTGACTGAAGAACGAGGTTGCCGGTCAACGTGCGAGTCTTCTTGTTAATTGCGCCGTCGCTATAAAAAGAAGTCTCGAAGTGGTATTCAGGACCGAATGTTGCTAGAGCCGCAAAAGACGTCGCAACCTTAATTACCGATGCGGGATTGAATCCGACATTGCTGTTGAGTTCCGCATACACGGTATGGGCGTCCAGAGACTCGATCAGCAAACCCTGAGTCTCGAGATTGAAACCTTTCAGGGCGAGTTGGGTCAAGTAGTTAGATTCACTTACCATCGCCAGCCGGTTCGGCAGATTCGCACGCGCTTCTGCACCCGGCGTATCAGGGCGGGTTAGGATTTGTTGCGCGTAGGTCGGCGAGAAGAAAAAGAGAATCAACCAGGTAGTGGAGAAAAAGTACTTCCTCATGTGAGAAACGCGTCCAGTGTGCCAGAAAGCCTTGAAAAATTGAAGCGCTGAAATTCGAAAGTGTTTGTATTTTTTCCGGTCTGTATTTCTCCTAAGGAAAGGGAGTTTTTATCGAAGGGGTATTGAATGCTGATCATAAGCCGTAAGAAAGACCAAAAGATCATCGTTGCCGACGACATCGAAATCACCATCCTTGAAGTTGGCAGAAATCGAGTTCGGTTCGGAATCAAAGCGCCGAAACATATCCCAATCCATACCCGCCTCAAGACATCCCCGCTTCCTGAACAGAGTGCTCAAATCATTGAAATGGAAAGCAGACCGTCACCGCTCGATGGCTTAAAGCCGGCAGTGGGAATGTCGAAACGGCCGTAGCCGACTTGTTCTTAGCAACCCGATTGCCTCACGCCGTCTTGACTTCAACTGGAATAATTCGTATAAGTTGCGGCATTGATGGTTACGAAGGCAAAAGGAAAACCGAAAGCAACCAAAAAGGCCGGCAGACGTGCATCAGCTACTCCTAAGTCCTTACGCTTAAAAAGGAAAGGATCGAAGGTGGCGCCTGCCAATATCTCTAGAAACGGATCAAAACCCAGGTCGAGAGAGTCCGCTCGGCAGCCATCGAAGATGGAAACCCGACGGAGTTCAGTGGTAGTCCCAGCCACTTCTTCACGGTCGACTTCGCCTGAACGGACGCGGTCGAAACACTTCGAGAGTGCGATCCACGCGTACGAAGCCGGAATCAAATTGATGCACGCCGAAGAGTTTGAAAAAGCAATTCGCTGTTTCGAGGATCTCATTACGGAGCACCCGGAGGAACAGGAGATCCAGGAGCGTGCCAAAATTTTGATCTCTGCTTCGGAAAAAAAGATTCAAGAGAAAGATAGAGCCGTACTCCGTTCCGCCGAGGATTACTATAACGTCGGCATCGCCGAACTCAACCGCCGCGAACTCGACGCCGCGATTCAACATCTTCAACATGCGCTAAAGCTTATGCCGAGCGGAGATCACATCCTTTACGCACTGTCTACGGCCAATGCTCTGCAGGGAAATCGCGAGCAGGCGCTCCAGTTCCTGAAACAATCCATTTCGCATCGAGGAGAAAACCGATTTCTTGCGATTCGTGACAGCGATTTCGAATCGCTCCAGGACGACTCCGAATTTAGGCGTCTTGTAACACCCTCAGAAAAGTGAAGCTCCGGGAGCCCAGGGTTGTCTCCATTGGTGGCGGCACGGGTTTGTCCACGCTGCTGCGAGGGATAAAAAACTTCCGAGCGGAATTATCCGTAATCGTCACAGTAACCGATGACGGCGGAAGTTCCGGAAGACTACGAGAGGAATTAGGCACCCTCCCCCCCGGAGATATTCGGAACTGCATGATCGCGCTCTCCGAAGACGAACACCTGATGTCCCGGCTCTTCCGTTTCCGGTTCAACAGCGAAGGGGCGCTGCACAACCATAGCTTCGGGAATCTCTTTTTGACAGCCATGGCGAGAGTCACGGGTGATTTTGCAGAGGCCGTGCGACTGACGTCGGAAGTGCTCGCAATCAAGGGTGTCATTTATCCTTCAACTAATTCGAATGTTCAGTTGCGCGCGGAACTTGAAGATGGCTCCTGGGTCGCAGGAGAAACTCGCATAACGAAATCCGGCCGCCGGATTCGGCGTGTGCAACTCGATCCACCGGACGCGCTTCCTTTGAAGGACGCCGTCGACGCGATCCGCTCGGCGGACTTAATTACGATCGGCCCTGGTTCGCTGTATACGAGTCTCATCCCGAACATGCTCGTCAGTGGCGTCGTCGATGCGGTGAAGGCATCGCACGGCACCAAGATCTACGTTCAAAACATCATGACGCAACCGGACGAAACCGACGGATTTTCCGCCGCAGACCACGTTCAGGCACTCGCAGAACACTGCGATGGTTTTTTGTTTCCGAACGTTCTACTCAACAACCGCCTGCCTTCCGCTGAGACTCTCCAGCGCTACGAGGCGGAACATGCGGCTGTTGTTCACGTAGACCACGCCAGGCTTCGCGCGATGGGGTTGAATATCGTGGAACGCGATTTGCTTGCTGAAGACGACGGAGTCATCCGCCACGATCCCGAGCGGCTCGCCGGCGCGGTATTCGACATACCGAAACCTCTGCGCGTTGCGCGTCTTTAGCGTACGCTAATTCACCAGGATTAACGCTTATGGGCGATCTTCGAGTCCTGATCCTTGCAGCAGGCAAAAGCACACGCATGAAGTCCAGGTACGCGAAAGTGCTTCATCGCGTCGCCGGACGCACGCTCATAGAACACGTTTTGGACGTTGCTCGAAATCTGTCCACTGACATTGCCGTCGTCGTAGGACATTCGGCGGATCAGGTGAAAGCCGCCATTTCGGAAGTCACATTCATTGACCAGACAGAGCAACTGGGCACCGGTCATGCGGTCCTTGCCGCACGAGATCATTTTTCGCGTTACTCCGGCGACGTGCTCGTGATGCCCGGCGATGTGCCGCTGATAAGCACGTCGACGCTCGATGCTTTCGTCCGATTTCATCGTGAAGGCGGGTTCCGCGCCTCGGTATTAACAGCTGAGGTCGATGACCCTCGCGGGTACGGACGTATCGTCCGGAGCAGCAACAGCGAACTCGATTCCATCGTAGAGCACCGCGACGCCACTTCCGAGGTTCTAAAAATTCGAGAAATCAATTCCGGCGTCTATGTGTTCAATGCGCCAGCGCTGTTCGAGTCGCTGACGAAAATCCGGAATGACAACGCTCAGCGCGAGTACTACCTGACGGATGTCATTGGTATTCTTGGAAGCCGGAAGCAGAAGATTGGCGCCTTTAAGGTTAACTCGGCGGAAGAAGTCCTGGGGATCAACACACGGCAAGAACTGGCCGTAGTGGACCGAGTGATGCGCCGGAGGAAATGCGAGTCCCTGATGACGGATGGCGTCACCATCATTGATCCAGAATCCGTCTACATCGATGACACTGTCGAGATCGGTCACGATACGGTCATCTATCCCTCAGTCCAAATCTATGGGCAGACGGTTATCGGTGAAGAAGCGACGATCCATTCTTTCAGTCGAATCTCAAATTCCAAGGTCAACGACCGAAGTGTCGTGTTGGAAGGATGCATCGTGGTCGATAGCGTAATCGGCGAAGACGTATCCATCGGTCCTTATGCTCATCTGCGAATGGGAACTACAGTCGGCAACTCTGCAAAGTTCGGTAACTTCGTCGAAATCAAGAAATCGGAATTGGGGGCCGGAACGAAATCGATGCACCTCGCTTATTTGGGTGATGCAACGATCGGTAAGAATGTGAACATCGGCGCTGGCGTAATCACGTGCAA
>DATFXZ010000505.1:0-5542 GCA_035315305.1 Terriglobia bacterium
AGCATCGCCTTCCAAAGAAGTTTGCCGTCGCGGGCATCGAGGGCATAGAAGTACCCTTCACGGCCGCCGGCAAAAACCAGGTTGGTTGCTGTGGTCAGGACACCGCTGTCGGTGACCTGCGACATTTTGTATGCCCACTTGATGTCGCCCGTATTGGGATCGATGGCCTTGATGGCGCCGTAATAACCTTCATCCTCGGTTCGTGTGTACGTGTTCGTAGCGGTGAGTCCAACGTCCGCCGTGAATCCGCCGCCGGCAAAGTTCGTACCAGGTTTATATTCCTGTTCGCGCTTTGAAAATACCGATGATGTTTCTTCCCACGTGGGGACATAAAACAGTCCGGTTCGCGGGTTGAAGGCAGGGTTATACCAGTTCGTACCACCTTGGTTGCCTGGATACACGCGCACGCCCGAAGTCGAACTTTGTACGGCTCGAATCGGCTTGCCTTTCGCATCGAAGCCACTTGTCCAGTTCACTTTGACAAAGGGTTTGCCTAACAAAAACTCTCCGGTTGCGCGATCCAGCACATAAAAAATGCCGTTGCGATTGGCCCACATCATCACTTTGCGAGGCTTGCGTTGCCATTCGATGTCGGCGAGGATGGGTACTTGCGTCGAGTCGTAGTCGAACTCATCGTGAGGAGAAAATTGGTAGTGCCATTTCAGCTTGCCTGTATCGGCATCGAGTGCGACGACGGAGCAAGTATACAAATTATCTCCAGGCCGGGGATCGCCGTTCCAATCGGGTCCGGCGTTTCCTGTGCCCCAATAGACAAGATTGAGTTCAGGGTCATAGCTGGCCGGTGTCCAGATGGATCCGCCGCCGTGCTCCCATGAATCGCCGCCCCACGTTTCGTGTCCCGGTTCACCGGGCTCGGGGATCACGTGAAAGCGCCACTTCTCATTACCGGTTTTCGAATCGAATGCAGCAACGTAGCCGCGAATTCCATACTCGCCTCCAGCGGGTCCCAGGATCACTTTGTCTTTGACGACGAGCGGCGTGACCGTGAATGAGTAGTCCGCAGGAAGACCTGTATTTGGCGATTCCACTTTTACGTTGAAGATTTCGCGGCCAGTCTTTGCATCAATTGAGATCAGGTGGGTATCAATGGTTGCCAGGTAGAGACGGTCGCCCTGAATCGCAAGACCTTTGTTGTTGCGGCCGCAGCAGGTTCGCGATTCGGCCGGAGTATATGAATACGTCCAGTAGATTCGACCCGTTGCGGCGTCGAGCGCAACGACTTCGTAGGCCGGGGTCGGCGGTTTTACGGTGTACATTACGCCATCAACCACAAGCGGGGTTGCTTCGAATTTCGTAGTGCCGTCCATCGCGCGAACTTGCAGAACCCATTGCAGCTCGAGATTCTTCACATTATCTGTCGTGATCTGATTCAGAAGACTGTAGCGCTGGTTGAACAGCGTCCCGCCATAAGTGAGCCAGTTCTGAGGTTCTTTGTTGGCATTCAAGAGCCGCTCGAAGGGGACCTGTTGGGCAAACAGCGTCGTCGCCAACAGCACCAGGAGAATCGAAAGTCGGAGCTTCATTATTTCACCTCACTTTTCAGCGACGCGAGATACGCCACCAGATCAGACAATTCTTGCGCGGTCAGCTTATCGCGATAGGAAGGCATCGGGGATTTCATGTTCCCGAATTCCCGCAGATCTGCTCGCTGCAGCGTGAGCAGCCGCTCCTTCGAGTCGAACAGTTGAACCGTAAATTGATCGAGATTCAGAACGCGTCCTGTCACGACCGAGCCGTCCTTCAGCACTGCGCGAAATGTTCGATTGGCTGGTGCGATGTCCGAGTCCGGATCGAGCAGGTCGCGCTCGAGCTGCGCGGCGATTGCAGCAGCTGTCGGCGGCGAGGGAGGCGGAGCGCCAAAGCCGACGAATCGCGCGCCCGAAAGTCGCGGAAGCCCGATGGAACTCAGATCCGGTCCCACACGAGATCCGTTTTCGCCGACACGGTGGCAACTCAGACAATTGCCCTTGCCTTCGAAAACTTCTTTGCCTCGCGCAGCGTTCCCGAGGTTGGGCGCATTTGCGGCTGAGTTCGTCGTTGATTTCGCTGCGAAGGATTTCAGATATGCGACGATTATCGCTGCCTGCTGCTCGGTGAAATTGAAAGGCTGCATTGCCGTGCCGGGCACGCCTTTGCGGATAATCGCTGCAACTTCTTCGTCCGTCGTCGCGCGTCGAAACTTTCCCGACATCAACGCGACCCCTTGTATCTGGTCGCCGGCAGAGCCGTGGCAGCCCGTGCAGTTGGACTGAAACAGGCGTCCACCCTCTGCCATCTCTTCGGGCGTGAATGCGTGCTGCGCGAAAAGCGTGCCTGTGAAGAAAACAACAATGACCAAAACTTTCATACGTACTCCAACCTGATTCCAACGGGAAGAAAAACACAGAGCCTTTGTGCCTCTGTGTTTTTCCCTATTTGTCACCTTAATTGCTGCTCGCTTTGCCGATCCACCGCATCAACTCAGTTCGCGTGACGACTCGGTTATCTGCGGGGTAATGGATTGGGATAATCCTGTTCACGTCCAGCTTGAGGCGTTCAATATTCGCGACAAGCGCGAGATTGTACGGACTCGGCGTCGCCGGAGGCTGTGCATTCGGCTGCGCGGCGGGATTGTATGCATCCGCTTCCACCAACACTTTCTCCTTCGGCAGGTACGCCATGATCAGACCGTCGTGGTGGCCGATGTTCGTCATATGATAAAGCTCGATGACGTGGTTGCCATCCGTTAGAACCTTCTTCTCCGTCATCGTTTCGATCGACGGCTTTCGTTTTGATTCGGCAAGCTTGTCAGGGCTCAACGTATGGGGCAATGAACCAACCTTCTCAAGAAACGCTTTGTTCGTCTGATGCGTAATGATCGTCGCACCCTCCGCCATAAACGTCCTGAGACCGCTTGAATGGTCGAAATGCGCGTGTGTGTTCACGACGTATCTGATCGGCTTGTTCGGGATCAGTTTCTTCGCCTCGGCAATAATCGCGCTTGCCCGCTCTTCACTCTGCGGGCCTTCGACGACGACGATGTAATCTTTGAAATCCACAGCAAGAGCCGCATAGCCGCCGAGGATGAGATAGACGCCATCTCCGAGTTTCTCTGAGGTAGCCGATGCTGCTGCCGCGGGTGCTTGCGGTGGCGGCGCCTGAATATTCACGGGCGCATTTGGCTTTACGTCTGTGATCGTCAGGTCAAGGATCGGATAGTCGCCTTGCTTCTGGACAATTTTGGTCGGGAACTTCACGCCGCCGAAATCTTTGTACTCCGTGTATGTCGCATCAAAGAGCATGTCGCCAAGCATGGCGTTGTCGATCCACGTCTCGACGCGCTCGACCAGGTTCTGATCGCTGATGTACCCATTCACCTTTGCCTTGTTCTGCCCCGTGAATGTCAGCACGTTGTATTTCTTCCCATTCACGGTTTTGCTCGATAGGGTCGCATTATTCTTCGCGGCTGCCTGAAGAAACCCGTGAGGCATCATCCAAAGTTCCAATTGTTGTGCCCAGGGTGTGTTGGCTGTAACGACGACTGGTACATTCTGCATCTGCTCGCCGACTATCGGTTGCTGGCCGCCGCCGCGCGGAGGATTCTCGCCTTGCGTCCGAGTCCTCTCCATTCGATACGCGGGTGTTTCAAAGTTCATGGTCCGCTTGTACGTCTTATCGATAAACTTTGGCCACGGTGAATTCGGGTTTACGTTTTGTCCGATCGCATAGTCGAAACCTGAACCGGAGTACTCAACGGACTTTAGCGATCCCATGGCTTTCGACGCGTTGTCGATCACGGATTTTGCATCCTGAGCGAATGCGGTCCAACTTAAAAGCAGGCCCGCTGCTAATGCAGTGATGCATTTCTTGGTCATATTCGCCTCCTAACTGTTCACGGCAGCGAGAACGTCACGATTGAATCTGTCGCGATCGCTGCCACGTATTGCTTTCCATTCTTACCCTGATACGAAAGCGGATTTGCATTGACGGGCTGGTCAAGCTTGAACGCCCAGACTTCCTTGCCCGTTTTTGCGTCGAACGCACGAAATCGACGATCGTTTGTTGCTCCGATAAAAACCAGACCGCCTGCGGTTACGATCGGCCCGGCGCTGCCGGACCCGCCGACATTTTGCTTACCTGCGGGCAGAGCTTCATTGAGTCCGAGCGTTGTGACCCATGCGGTGTCCCCTGTGTTCGCATTGACGGCCCATAGTCTTCCCCAAGGTGGCTTCTGGCATGGTGCATTACCCAACATGCGGCCGGTTGCGTCGCGAATGGGCGCGGCAAAGCCGTTGTATGGACCCGGCCCGTTGATGCTTCCTCGATCGTACGGCTGCGGCGACCCGTTTCCACTTCCGTAATTGCCGCCCTCCCGCTTCTTTTCGATCCAACCGCTGAGTGCGGCGTCGTGCGTTTGCACGTAGACGTATCCGGTCTTCGGATCGGCCGCCATACCGCCCCAATTGGGCCCGCCATTTCCTGGAAAGATAATCGTGCTGCGCGCCGGCGCGCCCTCTTCGTGAAAAAGGAAGGGCGTGAACGGACCGGCGTTATAGAACCCGCCGGCCTTCTCGTAAATTTCCATACATGCTTGTGCGTGCTCGGGTGTCGTATCTTCAGCGGTGACGATATCTTCTTTCTTAAAGCTGATGCGCGCGAGCGGCGGCGGTTTCAGAGGGAAGGGCTGAGTCGGCGCATACCATTCTCCGGGCGCATCGCCTGTGGGCACCGGCCGCTCCTCCACGCCGAATATCGGCTTGCCGGTTTCGCGATTCAGGATGTACATCCATGCTTGCTTTCCGATGGCGGCCAAAGCGGGAACCGCCTTGCCGTTTTGTTTGATGTCGACGAGCACGGGTGCCGGCGGCAAGTCCGAATCCCAAAGGTCATGATGTACGGTTTGGAAATACCATTTGAGTTTTCCCGTGATCGCATCGATCGCAACGACTGAGTTTCCGAAAAGATTATTGCCGGGCCGGTCGCCGCCCCAATAGTTGCCGGCCGGCGATCCAAACGGCATGTAGACTGTGCCGGTCTTCTCATCCAGAGTCAGATACCATCCCCACACATTTACGCCGGATCGATCTTTCCAGCCATCGTCGAGCCAAGTCTCATGTCCGATTTCGCCGGGCCTCGGAACAGAATGGAAGTCCCAAAGCTTCTCTCCTGTGCGGACGTTGAATGCGCGCGAATCGCCGGGATCTCCGCCTTGCGAGATCTCGCCCACAGTTGCGCCAAGTATTGCCACATGCTTGTAGATGAGCGGAACGCCGTTCCATGGAACCCTGATGTCCACTGAGCCATCCTGACCGAACCCCGCGGACGCTTCACCCGTGAGCGCATTCACCGACATCAAACGGCGGCCTGCGGTAAAAATGATTCGCGCCGGAGTTGAGGTATCACCAGGCCAAAACGCAACGGCACGCGCAGTCGTGCTGCCGGTGGGGAGCTTGTATTCCCATACAAGCTTTCCGGTATCGGCTTCGAGCGCGAGCACGCGCCCGCCTGCGGGAAGATACATGATTCCGTTAACGACGATTGG
>DATFXZ010000506.1:0-7486 GCA_035315305.1 Terriglobia bacterium
GTCCTCTGATTAGTCTGTCTGTCGGCCTCGGCATAGAACCGCATGGACAAATGATTCGGAGTTGCGTACTCCTTCACCGTAATCCGAAACTCGATAATCTCATCGCCTTGCCTCTTGTTAATCGAAAAGAAGTGAAGGTGTGCTAACTCGTCCGCTCTGTCTGTCTGTGCAAATGTCCATTCCGACATTACTTGTGCTCCCTTGTGGATTCAAAAAACCTGCGCGATTTTACCTCAGTATTGCGAAGGTGAAGAGACGAGATTGAGAGCAAATTCGCTGCTTTCAAGATGATGTGTGAGCGACCCCCTCGCTCGCTTCGCTCGCGTCTCCCCCTCACGAGGGGAGATTTATTTTATAGCCGCCGAAGGCGACAGGGGTTGCCCACACACCATCTATGTACCTGGCGGCCGCCGAGCGATGATTTCAGCTGTCGCCCGACGGGGACCGACGCCCCCTGCTTTGCCTTCAAAGTCGTGGATCAATTCCCAGCCTTCAAACTGTGCGCGGAGTTCTCCAGGATTCAGCAGGTAGGCGGGATTCATCGGTCGAACATTTGGATTGGAGTCGACCATCGCAATAACGGCAATAACCGCGCCGCCGATACGTAGACCGGCACGAATAACTGGGAACAGATCGCGCTGGAGATAATTGCAGACAACGATCAAATCGTAAGATGCGGGTTCAATCGCGAATTCGTGACGTTCGAGATCCGCGAGGACGATATTTACCGCAATGCCTCTCTCCAAAGTCCGTTGCTGCAGAATGTCGACTGCGACGCGAGACACGTCCACTGCCGTTACCGTCCAGCCGTGTTCGGCAAGCCAGATCGCATGACGTCCAGTGCCGCACGCAAGATCTAAAGCCGATCCGGGCGCAATCTGTCCAGCGAAGTTCGTAACGACGGGGTTAGGTTCGTCGATCTCGTGTTCACGTTCGCGGTGGCGACGGTCCCAATCCGTCATGAGTTATTGGCGTGAGGCCTCTCCGGCGCGTCCTGTCGCGCCGGAGAGTTCCTGGAGAGGTTTAGAACTCCAGACGGAGTTGCCCTGCAAGGGTTCGGTTACCGGTCTTGGTCTGGATTTCACCGAAGGTTCCGGAATTGATATCCAGGTTGGGATTACCGGGCGTCGGATGGTTCAGGATATTGCTGGCATCGATGCGCAGTGTGAAGCTTCGCGATTCTGCAAACCGGATGCGCTTTTGAAGATTCGCATCGAGACTCCAGCTTCCCGGCCCGTACATCGGATTCAATCCCAGCGTACCGAGCTGTCCTGGCGCGGCATTCTGCAAGATGATTTTGCCGCTGGCATCGGCGATTGCGGTATTCGTGCAAAATGTGCCCAGACCGCCGTCCGGCGCGACATTCGCACAGGCGGGATCGGGCACTCTTTGGTAAGCACCACCGAAATAGTTTCCGAATGTGCTGCCCCACGTGACTTTACCGTTTCGCGGAAAGTTACCGACGATATCCGGCGTACCGGTCCGGTTGATCGTATTCCGCCCAACGACGAGCAGTGGCGCTCCCGTAGACACATTGAAGGTCGTTCCGAACTGCCATCCTCCGATCACGTGAGCCACATACTTCGGCGCGTTGCTGCCCAGCAATTTGCCTGGACCGAACGGCAGTTCGAATGTGCCGTAGCCGCGGAAATTGTGCGTGCGGTGAAAACTGGCAACCGTGTAGTCGGCGTGACGATTGAGAAAATCTCGATACGTGGCGGTGATGCCGCCACCTGCAGGCGTGTTGCCTGCGACGCCGGTTGCACGGCTCCAGGTCCATGTCGCCTGGTAGGAAATACCGTGCTTCGGCCGCATAGTGAGTTGCGTCTCCATCGAATGGTAAGTCGAGTTATCGGAATTGTTTCGCATCTCCATCGTTGAGAACTGCGGATTCGCAACGATGAAGTTATCCGGGAACAATCCGCTCGACGCAAGCGTCGCGCCCGCAATGGTCTGGCCTGCCGGGATGGTTACTCCGATATTGGTTGTGTTGAGGGTATTGGCAACAGCACGGAAATCCCCGTTGGCCAAATTGGTTTGGAAAGCCGTATTGCGCCGTAGCGCCCCGGATCCAGTGACATTCTGCCCGACGATAAGAGGCGCCGCGTTCGTTCCGAAGTTGAGGCCCTTGAACATTCGATCAAACATCGGATCGTCACCTCCTGCGCGGGTCACAGCGAGCGCCTGCAGGAGTCCGTTGTACTGGAAATCCGGCTCGTTGTAGTTGAGCGTGGAATGAAGTTTCACGCCCCGTGTTCCGACGTAACGGACATCGAGAATCATGCTCGACGGCAACGACCGCGTAATGCCAAGAGTAAATGTTTGAACATAAGGCGATACATAGTCAGGGGCGTAGAACGCCTGGGCTGTCGACCGATTGTTTGCCGCGACAACAACTTTCTCAGGGATCGATGACGGAAATGCCAAGGGGAAGCTGATGTTGTTCAGATCTCTGTACGTTGCACCGCCCGAATCGGTTGCGGAAAACTCGAGACCGGGTAGGCGTCCCGAATCGGCATCGATCCAGGAAAGACTATTACCGGGCAGAAGATATGAGATCTGATAACCGCCGCGAATCGTCGTTTTGTCTTTGCCGCCAAAGTTCGGCGCCCATGAGAACCCGATTGCCGGCGAAAAGTTGTTTTTATCGCTTGGCCAGAGTCCCAGATCGGGATACTTGCTGTCTTTGCCGATCAGCACGATTTCGGTGGGCCCGCTCTTCGTAACCCCGCCGTTGTGGAAGCCGTCGTTGAAGGTGCGGCCCGAAATGCCGAAGTATCCTGCATTTCCGTCAACCGGTCCGCGTGTCCAGAAGTGGCCAGTGCCGCTTCGGAAATCCGGCACGCGGAACAAATCGTATCGGAAGCCAAGGTTCAAGGTTAAATTCGGGCGGATTTTCCAATCATCTTTGAAGAAGAAATTGAATTCGTTCTGATGATTTTCACGAATCTTGCCGCGGGTGTTCTCGGGCTGGCCCGCATGGTGGTACGAGTCCTTGTAGTCGATGAATTGCGTGTCAGTCGGCTCCCAGGTTTCGAACCTCTGCGAAGTGCTGCCGACAGACCCGGCCAGGAACATCAAAAGATTCTGCGCCATCGTTACGTTGGTGGCCAGCAAACCTGGAATCGACGTGGTAATTCCAGTTACCTGAACGCCGCCGGCGCCTCCGGTAACTGTCGGGATCAGGCCCAACGTCTGGCTGGTGGCCGGCGTTGGCTGATAGCCCGACGTGTACGCGTTGCGGAATTCGAGTCCGCCCTTGAATGCGTGTTTACCGTGAGTCCAACTCATCGTGTCGGTGAACGTTGTGAGCGGACTCTTATTGCCGAAATCGCTGCTTGCTCCGATGACGTGTTGCGGGAAGAGAGTAGGCCGAATGTAAACAGGATATCCGTTGATCACCGGCAGGAAAGCCAGTGCCTTATCCTTCACACCGGGGGTTTCAATGGCAGGATCCCAATACAGCGATGTCGATCGATACCCGTACCGGAATTCATTCAGAAGATTTGCAGTCAAAGTGGACGTGAAGTTCAACGTGCGGACTCGCGGCTTCTCAATCGTCTCGCCGTTATAGCCATTAGGCCAGGGTGACAAATCCTGATTGTCCGTGAAGTGATTTTCTCGGACCCAGGTGCCGCTCAGGCGATGCTTCTGATTGAAGTTGTGGTCGATCTTGATATTAATCTGATTCCGATTGTAGGCATCGATGATCTGACCCGTGCCGCCCGCATCAGCACCGACGGTGCGTCGCACCCAGCGGTGGACTGCGGTGTTGAGGCCGTCAACCGTAGTCGCATTAGCTACCGGCGTTAGTGTTGGTGTCGGACAAGAGGTGCAACTTCCCTGAAATAGGAGAAGTGAAGCACCGTCGTACGCATTCGGCTGCGGCATGGCTTCAATGATCTTAGCTATGTAGCCCGTCGCATCCTTTTGTGTACGGAAAGGATCGCCGGGATTCAGTGAGTCGCCAAACACGTTGAAGCTGCGCATCGGTCCGGTCGCGCCCGGAATTTGAGATGGATCCAGGGGATTGCCTGCCTTATCTACAACTGCGGCGATCCGATTGTTCCCTTGACCCGAAGCGGTGGTATCCGCATTGCCGTTATTGACGCCCGGAAAATAGCGGAAGATGCCCTGCCGCGCTAAGGGCGTCAGAACAGCTGCGCTCGTGACCTCTTTCTGCGCCTGATCGTTTCTGTCATACAACACAAAAAAGAATGTTTTGTTTTTAATGATCGGCCCGCTCACGCTCTCTGTGGTCTCGTGGCGGTTGTACCACAGCGGAGGATTGCCGAGGCGATTGTTCGACCACGAGTTCGCATTCAGAGCCGAATTTCGAATATTCCATGTCGCTGCGCCGTGAAACTGATTCGTTCCGCTCTTCGCCCGCATTTGAATCTGCGCTGCTCCGCGCCCTTCGGCATCGACGGGCGCTACGACGACACGCATTTCATCGATCATGTCCGGATTCACGAAGAACGTTGGCTTCAGGCCTTGCGTATGACGGCCGGTGTTCATCGTTACACCGTCCATCGCGATGGAGACGTTGGCCGATGCGTTAGCTGTGATGCCTGCGAAGGTCGAGTCGGCATTTCCCGTCCCTGTGACGCCAGGCATCGCTGTTGTCACAAGATCCATCACGTTGCGGGACACTAGAGGCAGTTCTTTCATTTGGTTCGAGGGCAACACCGTTCCCACCGATGCGGTCACAGCCGTCAGCAACTCATCCGCGGCGGCCGTCACCTCGACAGCCTGAGCGACCGTGCCGACCTGCAGCGTGAAATTTTGGTTGATCTGCTGGGCTGTTCCCAGCGTGAGACGGAATGCTTGCGGTTGAAATCCGGGAAGTGCCGCGTTTACTTCGTAATTGCCCGGCTGCAAAGCTGGAAAACGGTACGCGCCGCTTTCATTCGTGACGGATGTCGAAACGACGCCGGTATTCACGTTTTTCGCGGTGACTTCGACGCCCGGTATCAAAGCTCCAGTCGGATCCGAAACCGTTCCACCCAGGGTAGCGTTGATTCCCACTTGACCAAGCGCTGTCACCGCCAACATCAAACAAGCAACAGTCGCTATAATGTAGTTTCCTCGCATGCCTCACCTCGCGTTAAAAATCGCTTGTATGTGCCGAATTGAAAGTGGCGCTAGTCTTAATCGCCGTGAGTGTGCAAGTCAAACCAATTTTGGGAAGAACGACCCTATTATCAATTTGAGATTGGGTGATTTAGGCGTCTGACCCCGAATTAACGGAGTACCTTTGAACTGATGCTTACGATATCTCTATTTTTGATGTTTCTGCAGGCTCAACCAGCGCCTCTGCCAAGCGCAGAAGACACGCTCGCATATCTCAACCAGGCGATCGATTGGTATCGTCATTTGTCGGTCGAAGAAGAGATCGCGGTCGATCCGGCGGACGTTCGCTTTTTCAACGATGACAGACAGGTCGCGAAGCAGGTGCTTCAGCTGTCTTTCGACTTCGCCCGATCCAACGCAAAATTGCTGGCACGGCAGAAGGCACCGGCGCCTGATAATGCCGCTGATGCACCCCGCCGGAATCGAGGTCTATCCCGCGCGGCAACATCAGCCGAAGCGGATGTTCGAGAAGCGCAGACCGAACTGGGCGACTTGAAACGGAAATTGGAGACGGCTTCGGAAAAAAACCGGCGAAAGCTGCAAATTACGATCGACGAGGTTCAAAGTGAATTGAATCTGGCCCAGACTCGGAGTGAAACGTTCCGGAGCATTGTCGAGTTTATGGGCTCTGCGGGAGGGGCCGGTGCCGGAAGCAGTCTGATTGCGCAAATCGATGAACTCCAAAAATCCATTCCGGAGTTAGAGGCCGAGCCGAAAACGGCAAGCCAGCCGACGAACGGTTCACCGACCCAAAGTCCTACTCTCGCTCAGACCACAGCACATGGGCCGCCATCGGGTATTCTCGATCTGCTCACGGATCTCTTCGCGCTTTCTCGGAAGACTCGAACCCTCGACCAGACGATCGCATTGACCGATGCTCTTTCGAAGGCTTTGCAGACTTTACGACGACCATTAATCCGAAATCTATCAGCCTCCGCGGAACGCGGTGAGGAATTGGCCAAGCAGGCTGACACGAGCGGGCCGGAACAATTAGCACAGCAGAAACGGGAGTTGGACACTCTTACCGCAGATTTTAAGCAGGTCTCTACTCTGGTTGTGCCCCTGGGCCGGCAGGCTCTCATGATCGATTTATACAAGAAGAATCTTGCACGCTGGCGGAACACGGCCCAAAGCGAATACTCCGTCGAGCTGAAAAGTTTGATCCTCAGGGCTGTGGTACTTGGGTTCGCCCTGGCTGCGGTTTTCGCACTCGCAGAGATCTGGCGGAGAGCGACGTATCGATACGTCAAAGACATCCGGCGCCGTTATCAGTTTCTGTTGCTGCGGCGAATCGTGATGTGGTTCGCGGTCGGCCTGACGATCGCGTTCGCGCTCGCGACCGAGATTGGTTCACTTGCGACATTTGCTGGTCTGATCACGGCGGGAATTGCAGTCGCTCTGCAGAACGTCATTCTGGCGATCGCCGGATATTTCTTCCTTGTTGGCAAGTATGGCGTCAGAGTCGGCGATCGGATCCAAATCTCCGGAGTGACTGGAAACGTCGTCGATATCGGACTCGTTCGACTTCATCTCGTGGAACTCGGTGGAACGGCAACGGACCCGCAGCCGACGGGCAGAGTGGTCGTCTTCTCCAATTCCATTGTGTTTCAACCCACCGCGAGCTTCTTCAAACAGATTCCGGGTACTAATTTCGCCTGGCACGAAGTCAAATTGATCCTCGCTCCAGACAACGACTACAACCACGCTGAGAAACGCATGCTTTCAGCAGTCGAAGGTGTGTACGGGAAGTATCGCGACAAAATCATTCAGCAGCACCGCCTGATGGAAAATGCGTACAGCCTTGGAGTCGATCTTCCTGAACCCAAGAGCCGCCTTCACCTCACTCAAAGCGGACTCGAGGTCGTGATCCGTTATCCTCTCGAGTTGGAGCATTCCGCAGAGATTGACGACGAAATTACTAGGGCGCTTCTTGATGCTCTCGAAAAGCCGCCGAAGTTGAAATTGGTCGGATCCGGAACGCCCAACATTCAACGTGTGATGGATGGAATCCCCGGGGGCTAAACGCGGAACCGGTTCAAAAGGTCTGGCAGCTCAATGAAAATGAGCACTCAAAATTAAGCTGCCAGACCTTTGTGTCTCTGTGTCTTTGTGGTGACATCCCTTTAGTCAGGGTCACCATTTGTGATTCAAGGCGAAGCGCGGTTCGGCTCCAGTATTGGTACTTCCCGAGTGGGCGCAAAGGTAGTGATAAAACAAAACGTCGCCCGCGCGTGCCGTGATTTCTATTGGTAATGCCAAGCTTGCTGGCGTGATGTCTCGATTGAGCTCCCACATGTATTTGTATTCGTTTGGATGAGCAGACGCGAGAGCCTCCAACTGACGGTGCGATCCT
>DATFXZ010000507.1:0-4835 GCA_035315305.1 Terriglobia bacterium
CGGATGCGAATAATGAGGCGCTCGTACTACGTACAGATTCTTGCGGCGTTGCTCATTATGGCGACCATTCTTTTGATGTGGTTCGGCTACCGTGCGACGTCGGAATGGCAGCGAAGTACAAGATTGGTTGTGGATCGGCGCACTGTCGAAGTCTTGTATTTGATGGTGACCGCGCTCAGTCGCGACATGCGCGCGGTGCAAAATCAGGTCCTGCCTCAGCTCAATCCTTCAACAAATGATGCAGAGATGTACGAGCTCGCGGACGAAATCTCAAAAGCCTTCGCACGATTTCCTTATCCGGACTCTTTTTTCAGCTGGACCGGCAATCTCGATAGCAACGGCGTCTTGTACGTTTTTAACCGCGCAGACCGGCCTCCGTCCTGGCATGCAGGCGGCGTCCAATCGACGGAATTTCCGACTACGCTTTTAAAAGATCCGCCGGAACTCGTGGATATGACGGAACTGCTTCGAAAGCAGGCTTCACTTCGCGCCCGATTCATTCTCTTTGAGACGAACATTGGAGAAGAACCTTATCAGGTCATCGCGCAGCCGGTCTACGTTCCGGGTTCCCGCACGGTGTTGAGAGGTATTGTCGGGTTCACAGTGAATCTGAACTGGGTGCGTGCTCATTACTTTAATGAGCTGACGGCACAGCTGTCGCGTGTCGTCGTGGGACGCGGAAGCATGATTCTCGAAGTTTTCGATGAAAAGGGACAGGTCATCACATCCAACAGACCGGCGTTGGGTGTTGCCAGTGATCCGGAATCGGTGCGCGAGCGAAAATTTCCGCTTGTGTTCTTCGATCCGGTACTCCGCGCTACAACGCCGGCGGAAGCTCTGCCGGTTCGATATTGGACCGCGCGGACGCAAGCGGCTCCGGATGAATCGCTTT
The DNA here is from genome assembly GCA_035315305.1 of Terriglobia bacterium. Classification (GTDB taxonomy): domain Bacteria; phylum Acidobacteriota; class Terriglobia; order 20CM-2-55-15; family 20CM-2-55-15; genus 20CM-2-55-15. Next base: position 893 of record DATFXZ010000507.1, read on the forward strand.
TGGCGGCCGCACGCGGCGCCCGGCGCACGTTCATGCTGATCTCATTCGCCGCCGCAGCAGCTGTCGTTGCATTGCTGCTGACGGCACGCGCGGCACGGTCGGCGGCGATTCTGGCAACAATGAAATCCGACTTCGTATCCGCTGTTACGCATGAGCTGAAGACGCCGCTTTCCAGTATCCGGTTGGTAAGTGAAACGCTGGCGCGCGGACGCTTCCGGTCGAGCGAAAAAGTGGCAGAGTATGCGTCGCTGTTGCTGAACGAAGCATCCCGCCTCACGCGCACCGTGGACAATCTGCTGGCGGTATCTCGCATACAGGATATCGAGCATTTTTACACTTTCGAGTCCGTTGATCCCGGCACGCTGCTTGAAGACGCGCTCAACAGGTTTCAGTCACATCTCAAGGAGCAAGGGTTTGAACTGAATGTTGATATTCCTGCTCCACTGCCTTCGGTCTACGCGGATCGGTCGGCAATCCTGCAGGTGCTCGAAAATATTCTGGATAATGCAATCCGGTATTCGAACGGAACACGGCAACTGAGCGTTTCGGCATCGGCATCCGACGCCCAGGTCAGCTTGAAAATTGCCGATCGAGGCCGGGGAATTTCACCTGAGGACGCGCCTCATGTATTCGAAAAATTTTATCGCGGCCATGATGTTGCTTCAGGCGGCAGCGGTTTAGGTCTATCGATCGCGCAGCGCATCATCAAAGATCATCATGGAGAGATCCACCTGCAAAGCAGTCCCGGCGCCGGAACGGTAGCGGAGATTGTATTGCCGCTCGACAAAAGGAAATTAGAAGTATGAAACGGCGAATTCTCGTTGTTGAGGATGACGTATCGCTTGCTCGTGTGCTGTGCGACAACCTGGTCTATGAAGGTTTCGATGTCGCATTAGCAGCCGACGGTAATCGTGCGCTCAAGGAGCACCGTGTTTTCAATCCTGATCTCGTTCTTCTCGATCTCACATTACCGGGTTTGGATGGGTTTGAGGTCTGCCGCAAGTTGAACCGGGAACAGTCGCGAACTGGAATCATTATTCTGACCGCGCGGACTCAGAAAGAAGACAAGCTTCAGGGATTGCGTCTTGGAGCCGACGACTACATCACCAAACCCTTCGCTCTCGATGAACTTCTGGCGCGCATCGAGGCTGTCATGCGACGGCTTCACCCAGCCGATGATGGGCTTTCTCTCGGTTCTTTGCACATCGACTTCAATCACTACACGGCAGAACGTAATAACGAGAAAGTCGCGTTCAGTCAGCGTGAAATCGAAGTTTTGCGGTACATGAGCGCGCGCGCCGGCAAAGTCGTAACCCGCGATGAACTCCTGCGGAATGTGTGGGGCTACCAAAATATCCCGCTCACTCGCAGTGTCGATAATCTCATTGCTCGGTTGCGGTGGAAGATCGAACCGGATCCCGACAATCCGAGATACATCCATACTGTTTACGGTGACGGTTATCGCCTGACGCTGGATGCCCCTCGAAGGGCGTAAAGAGGTGGGAAACCACAACTGCGCGTGCGCAAAGCGCAGCGTTCCCGCCACTACAATACAATTGGCGATGTGAAGAAGGCTCCTCCACGGACGGGTCGGTCAGCGGTATTCGTTGCAGCCGGCATCCTCGTCAGCCGCCTCGCCGGTCTCGTCCGCACGCGTTTTTTCGCCCATTACTTTGGACTATCCGCCGAAGGAGACGCGTTTGCGGCCGGCTTCCGAATTCCCAATTTTCTCCAAAACTTATTCGGTGAAGGCGCCTTATCGGCGTCGTTCATTCCCGTATATGCGTCATTGGTGGCACGTGAAGATCGGCGAGAAGCCGATCGCGTGGCCGGAGCCATCGCTTCGATTTTGGCACTGCTGGTCTCAAGCCTGGTTTTGCTTGGAGTGTTGGCAACACCGCTGCTGATTGATGCGATCGCGTTAGGCTTCACTGGAGCGAAACGGGAACTGACAATTCAGATCGTGCGCATTCTGTTTCCCGGAGCGGGGTTGCTGGTCCTTTCGGCGTGGTGTCTCGGCGTTCTCAACAGCCATCATCGATTTCTCCTCTCTTATGCGGCGCCTGTAATGTGGAACGCCGCAATGATCGCGACAATGATCATCTATGGCCGCGCCGCACTTCCCGACCTTGCGTTGAAGCTAGCCTGGGGATCGGTCGCCGGCAGCGCATTGCAGTTTGGCGTTCAGCTTCCCGTTGTTCTGCGAATTGCGCCGGATTTGAAGCTGATTTTCGATACGGCATCAGAGCATGTACGAACCGTGGTCCGAAATTTTGTACCTGTTTTCATCAGCCGCGGCGTCGTTCAAGTGAGCGCGTACATTGACTCGCTCATCGCCAGTCTGCTTCCAACGGGCGCCGTTGTTGGACTGACCAACGCACAACTGCTTTACACGTTGCCGGTCAGCCTTTTCGGCATTTCAGTTTCTGCAGCCGAATTGCCCGCGATGGCCGGGACCTTAGGCGACGATCCGGCGGGGACAAACAAGCTTCAGCAGCGATTGAACTCGGGGTTGCGTCAAATCGCATTCTTCGTTGTTCCCTCGGCAATAGCGTTTATTGCATTGGGCGATGTGGTTGCGGCGGCACTCCTTCAAACCGGACGATTCACTCATTCCGATGCGCTGTATGTCTGGGGAATCCTCGCAGGCTCGGGAGTGGGCTTGCTGGCATCGACTCTGGGACGGTTGTATTCGTCCACTTACTACGCCTTGCGAGACACCCGGACACCTTTGCGCTATGCACTCGTTCGCGTTGTCCTGACGACGGTTCTTGGGTATTTGTTCGCTATCCCATTGCCGCGAGCTCTGGGAATCAACACAGTGTGGGGTGCCGCGGGACTCACCGCATCTGCAGGGATTGCAGGTTGGGTTGAAATGCTGATGCTGCGCCGCACATTGAATTCACGGATCGGCCATACGGGTTTGCCGTTCGACTACATTGTGAAACTTTGGAGTGCAGCCATCGCAGGAGGAATCGTTGCCTGGCTCCTCAAGCTGACGCTGCCCCCAATGCATCCGGCAATCTCGGCAGTAATCATTCTCGGACCGTATGGTCTTGTCTTTCTTGGAGCGACTTTCCTTCTGCGCGTTTCGGAAGCTTCAAGCGCTGTTTCACGACTTCTCCGCCGCAGATGATGGTCTGAAAGGTGCAGTGACATTGGTGTGGGACACACTGCCAAAATCGTTTCCCTTGCTATCGGCCTGACCGCATTCGTTCTCTTGACGTTCTTCGGGTTCGCGATCTGGGTATTTATTCCTCTTTTGCCGGTAGCCATTCTATTCATCATTTCGGTTCTATACGCTCGACAAAGGGCAACGAAAGCGAAACCTAAAACAGAAGCCGAAAGCAAAACGGACTCGCGAAAAGCAGCCTAGCGGTTCAGCGCCGATACATGAGCCCGTTCTCATCTCGAAGAAACTCACCCGCAATCCTCAAACAACCAATCGATCTCTGCATTCGGCCATCTTTGTAAGCATCCATGCTGCAACGACCGGGTGCAGTGAGTTCCAGCCAATTGCCAGGTTTTTGCGAAATCTTTTGAGAAATGAGGGCTAGCCGGAATAAGCTGCCTGGTTCCAAATGGAATCTTCCATTGGAAGTGCGTCGAAGTCTCATAGTTGAACATCGATATGGTGTACCCCGTCATCAAGGTCCCTACGGAAGAACCCTTCTCTATGCGTTTCGCGCCGGCGCTCTGTATTGGTGTGCTGTTGTTGTTCACGTTTCGGCTTTACACCTTCGCGTACTTCTGGCTGGATGATTTCAACAACCTGCACTGGATCCAACAATGGAGTCTTCTAGATGGTATTGGCCACGTCTTTAGTCCTTCCGCTCAATACTTCCGTCCAGTCGGAATGCTGGTTTATCAAATCGCCTTTCAGGTCTTCGATCGTGACCCTCGGCCTTATCACTGGCTAATGTGGGCGATTCACTCTCTGAAC
>DATFXZ010000508.1:0-7507 GCA_035315305.1 Terriglobia bacterium
AGTCCAGCGGATTGCAGCAAACGAAACCTTAATCCATCGAGGAGCTAATACATTATGAAAGCGATTTTTGTTTTGGCGATTATTCTTTGCGTCTCGATCACCGCCATCGCCCAGACGGAAATCGGCGCCGCGTCTCTTAGCGGGAAAATCACCGATTCGTCCGGAGCGGTTGTCCCGGCCGCGTCCGTAACGGTGACCGAGCAGAGCACCGGATTCAGCAGAACAACAATGAGCAATGAGGCCGGCCTGTACAACCTGCCCAGGCTACCGATTGGTTTATATAACTTGTCGGTCAGCAAGGAGGGATTTAAGGCCATAAAACGCGATGCCGTCCCGCTACAGGTAGGGGCAGTGGCAGCAGTGGACTTTCGCCTCGAGATTGGCAACGCGGCAGAGGAAGTCACCGTCACGGCTGAGGCGGCGGCTGTGGAAACCACAAGCTCCACCGCCAGTTCGAATATCACGCAGGAGGCGGTTGCGAATCTGCCGGTCAATGGCCGAAACTTTCTGGACTTCACACTCCTAACGCCCGGCGTCGTGCGTGACCCCACCCGTGGCGGCGATTTGTCCTTTGCCGGGCAGCGTGGTCCTGCCAACACGGTTCTGGTTGATGGGGCGGACTCCAACAATCTGTTTTTCGGCCAGGCAACGGGACGCGTAGGGTTTCGCCCGTTCTCCTATAGCGAAGAGGCCGTACAGGAGTTTCAGGTCAGTAGCGCCGGCTACCAGGCCGAGGTTGGCCGTGCCGGCGGGGGAGCTATTAACGTTATCACCAAGAGCGGCAGCAATTCCTTCCATGGTTCAATCTTCGAGTTTTACCGCGACAAGGGCATGAACGCGAACACGTTCATCAACAACGCGCGCGGATTCAGCAAGAGTCCGTATCACTTCAATCAGTTCGGCGGCACGCTCGGAGGTCCGATCCGAAAGGACAAACTGTTTTTCTTTTTCAGTTACGACGCCCAGCGTAACAAGGGAAGCTTTGTGGTCGTTCCCAGCTCCTCGGCTCCAGCCGCAGCCCTGGCCGGGCTCTCGACTTATTTGCAGCCGTATCAGACGACCCAGAACGTCAACGCCCATCTGGGTAAGGTGGATTGGGACGTGAGTCCGAAGGATCGTGTCACCTTTCGGTACAACGTGAGTCGCTACCTGGGGAAAAACCAGGAAAACGCCTTTGGAGCCAGTGCCCAGGAGCACACCGGCAATAACGAAATTAATACCGACAACGTAAACGGTGCTTACACGCGCATCCTCGGTTCCAACATGGTTTGGGAGTCACGCTTCAACTTCGTGCGGGACAACGAGCCGGGTTTTGCTAACGCAAGCACGCCCGAAGCGGTGATTACCGGCATCGTCACCATCGGCCGCAATAACTTCAGCCCAAGGTACACGACGACGAAGACGTATCAACCGATTTCGAATCTGTCGCTGGTCACGGGCAGACACAGCATGAAGGTCGGAGGCGACTTTAATTTTGAACGTATCGACAACTATTTCCCCGGATTTTTCAGCGGCGGCTATGTGTTCCCGAACTACGACGCCTTTGTGAACAAAACTCCGACGTCGTATACGCAGGGTTTCTCCGGAACCAGCACGGTCGCGCCCGTCAGCCATCCCAACGTGAACGAATATGCGCTGTTCGCTCAAGACTCCTGGCGAGTCAACGACCGCCTGTCTGTCAATGTCGGCCTGCGATATGACCTTTTCAATTACGCCAAGCCGACGACAGCGAATCCAAATCCGGGCCTTGCCGCCGCAGGACTCAACACCACGAACATGCCGACCGACAAGAGCAACTTTGGCCCTCGTATCGGCTTTGCTTACACACCGTTTGCCGGAAACCATACTGCGGTGAGGGCGAGTTACGGCATCTTCTACTCGAGAACGCCGGGTATTCTGCTTTCCACGGCGATGCTGCAGAACGGAATCGACGTGTTGACGTACCAGCTTTCCAGTTCCACCTCGACATTGCCGACTTATCCCAACATCCTGTCCGCTCCGCCGTCCACGGGTCTTGCTCCGCCCAGTATTTATGTCGTGGACAAAGACTTCAGGCAGGGCGCATCACAACAGTACACGCTGCAGGTTGAGCACGCGCTTGGCGCCGGCTACAGCGTGACAGTCGGCTATCTTGGGTTGCATGCGACGCACCTGCCGCGCAGCCGCGACATTAATTTGTATCCGTCGGAGCTGACGGCCGGCTCACTTGCTAACGGCACGCCGATCCAATTCTGGCGGCATCCCGGTCCAAACGGCTCACCATTGCGTCCAAACCCTGCGTTCGGCCGTATCACGTTGTTCGAGAGCGGGGCCAGTTCGGTGTACAACGGCTTGTCCCTTAAGCTGGATAAGCGCTTCAGCCGCGGTTTCCAGCTCCTGGGCTCGTATACCTTCTCCAAGGTGATCGACACGGCTCCGGACGGGACTTCCGTGGTTCCCGGCAACTCCGGTGACGATGCCAAAGTGGCGCAGGACACACTCCTTCCGAACGTGGACCGCGGGCCCGGCGTAGCCGACATCCGCAATCGTTTCGTGTTTTCGGCAGTCTGGGATTTGAACTACGCCAGGTCGCTGTCCAATTCCTTTGCCAGAGCCGCGCTTGGCTCGTGGAACCTCTCGACAATTATCCAGATGCAGTCAGGGCGGCACTTCAGCGTCACCAATCTGGGAGATCCCGGCAACGATGGCAACACCAACAACGATCGCGAACCCTTTGTCGGGCGCGGGACGCTCGAAGGTCCAGGCCTGGCCACAGTGGACTTGCGCCTCACACGAGACATTCCCATTGTGGAACGTGCTCGGATTCGACTGATAGTTGAAGCGTTCAACCTATTCAACCGCGCCAACTTCAGCAGCATTTCGCAGAATCGATATAGTTATAACGCTGCAACTCGCGTCTTCACGCCCAATGCTATCTTCAAATCGGCGACGGGCGTGCTCGACCCCGGCATCGGCAGCCGGGCGCTTCAGCTTGCAGCGAAGATTACATTCTGAAAAAGTAACGACAGGATGACACAAGCCCCTGAAAAGGGTTGTGTCATCCTGTCGCCGATCGGAGCCATCGCGGCCTCGTCACCTGGCCGTGTAACCGCGATCGCGTAGAAGTGACCTCCAACTCCACTACCGAAGTTAATTGTCGTGATTTTCAGTGGGTAATTGGCGTGGAGCTTCCCACACACGTTCAAACAACCCCTCGCGTCCATCTAATTGGCGATAGCGGGAGTCTTGATTTTCATCCCACCAGAACAGCCCGACCACGAAAGACTCTTCTTTCCTCGTGAGCTTTCACAGCTGCAACCCGAAACAACGCCAGAAGCGACTCCATCGAAGTTGTGAATCATTCTCTAATTCCTGAATGTTTTCCATGATTCTTCGAAGGGACTAATGCGTTCCCATCGACCTTCATTGCATCGTCGGGAAGCGCAAGGTACTGGCAGCCGCACCGGAACAGCGCGAGCGGCGCGGGAAACGCGCAAGAATAAAGGCTGGTATCAAGAGTGCATAAACCATATATAGGCTGGACGCAAACTCTCGGCCGGAAAGAAGATCAACAATGGAGAGTATTCTAACCACAGTGCTCATTGATGCTCTCGTTATGCTGATCTCGATTGCGTCGGCTCTGGGGATTGGTGCCATCGTACTCGCCAGCATGCGCACTTTCGTTAACCTAAACAATTCGGACCAGTCAATCGCAGAACGTAAGCCGCATCAACGGATCGCCTTATAACAGCGCGAAATTAAATTGGTTCTGGAATTTCTTATCTAGACCTCGACGAGGTTCTGGCGGCTGCGTTGCGGAGAAGGCTTTCGCGGAAAGCGACGCTGCAGCCGACCCCAACGATCCTTACGACGGCGCGCTTACGCGGTTCAACCAGGCGTCAGTCGCCTTTGCCCGCGGCGATCGCGTTCGAGCGTCGACGTTGCTTGAGGAGACCCAATCAATGCTCGCCTCACACAACATCAAGCTTGCAAGCGATGATCAGCTCGAGTTCGATCCCCTTTCGAAGCAGATCGCGCCACAGTAGCTGCGGCATTCTTCGCATCTCTGGGGAGCCTTTGCGTCGCCCGTGCTGTCCTTACGCAGAGGCCGGGAAATGCCTTGCGGCATAGGACGGCGCCTGCGATCGCGACTCCTCGAGTGCGCCGCTTAACACGCCGAGGCTGTATGCGCCCACAGCCATGACGGCGTCACGAACGGCAACATCAAGATAGTGTCCCGAGACGATGAGGCTCAGTGCAATCAACGTCAGCCACGCAGAGACCACATAGGCTCCGAGCTTTGTAAATCGAGAGACCACGACGATACCGGCGACTATCTCAATGACGCCGACGACGTGCATGAAGGCTGACGTGCTGAACGGCAGAAGCCGTGCCACCGAAGGGCTAACGTACTGCTCCCACCTTGTCAGCACATTAAAGAATTTGTCGAGCCCGGCCACGAGCGGAACGAAACCATAAGTCAGGCGCAGTACCCATTGCAACGAATCGAGCTTTTTTGAATTTGCGATCATCGATCCTCCTTTTTTGTTGTGCACCAATACAGAGTCGACAGCAGCGGATCCGTTGCGCAATGTGTGGAGATCAATGCAGGATTTGCTCGAGAACGCGTGCAACGATCCGGTCGCAGCGCGGTCCGAGGAATTGGAAAGCCATATTAGCGTTTGCACCGACGAGCGAATAAAGCTCGCGCTGGAGAAGCGCACGAGCGCGATGGAGGCGGGTCTTCACATTTTCTTCACTGAGCTCAAGGCACTCCGCGGTTTCAGCGGTGCTCAATCCCTCGATTTCCCGAAGCATGAACACCGACCTGTAATCGTCGGGAAGGGCGTCAAAGGCCTTTTCGAGCACCGTCTTCAGCTCAGCGTTATAGATTTGCTCTTCGGGATCGCGTCCGTTCGCTTTCATATCCATACCCATACCTTCCAGCATAGAAATGCTATCGACCTTTTGATGATCGACACGTCGCGCTCGGGCATAAGCTTCATAAATGGCGATCTTCGTTAACCATGTCGAAAATCGCGCGCGGCCTGCAAACTGGTTGAGGTGCTCGTAAGCTCGCACATAGGCATCCTGAATGATGTCTTCTGCTTCCAGATCATTGGCGACAATCGAACGCGTCACTCGGAAGAGCCTCTGGTTATAGCGTCGCATCAGGATCTCAAAGAGCGCACGCTCGCCCTCAATGATCCTGCGCACCACTTCCTCATCGCTTAGCCCGGCGTTCCCCGTCTCGCCGGCAATGTCTGCGCCCTTCATCAAATAGTGCCTCCATCAATACAGAGTCGCGACCTTCAATAAGGTTACACGAATGTCGGAAAGTTTTTCGTTGGCGGAAACTGCAACGAAACTTGCGATTGCCACTCCGTTGGTTGTGGAGGAAGGATCATGAGAAATGTAAAAGGCATGTCGAAAATACTCCTGATCGCAGCAATCGCAGGCATTTGTGGATTGCCGTTCGCGATCATGAGCCAAAGCACGAATTCCGGCAACCGTGACTTCGACCGTGTCATTCAATCGAATGCACGGAATTTCATCGAGGACGGGCGGAAAACATTTCGATTCGATACGTTCGGTGACGAAGCTTTCTGGGGCGACAGCTTGAAGCTTCACCAAGCCATTGCCGGATCCAAATTAGGCGGCGTCGGCTCAGGTGTGAGCCCTCGCACGGCACTGGCCGTTGGCTTGAAAGTGGACTCCGAAGCTCTGTCGTCCAACGTTATTGAAGCCATCCGAAATGGAAAAGTCGATCTCGATGATCCGGCGACGACGTTGGCGCTGCTACAGCTGAACGCCGTCGTCGGCGTAACAGGCTTTTTCGATCAGAAAGGCGCGATGACGTCGATCGGAATTCAATGCGCGTTGTGTCATTCGACCGTCGACGATTCGTTTTCGCCGGGCATCGGACGGCGATTGGATGGATGGGCGAATCGGGATCTGAATGTGGGCGCAATTGTCGGGTTGTCGCCGGATCTGTCAGCAGTAACCAATCTGCTGGGAGTGGACGACGCCACACTTCGTAAGGTGCTCTCCAGTTGGGGCCCAGGGAAATTCGACGCCGAAGTATTCCTGGACGGAAAAGCTTTTCGCGACGACGGGAAGTCCGCCGCCACGTTGATTCCTCCTGCTTTCGGCCTCGCAGGCGTGAATCTTCACACGTGGACCGGTTGGGGCTCCATGACGCACTGGAATGCCTTCGTCGCCAACTTGGAAATGCACGGAAAGGGTACGTTCTACGATCCGCGTCTGAATGACGCAGGACAATTCCCGATAGCGGCGCGGGCCGGACTTGGAAACGTACGCAATAATCCGGATTTGATCACTCCAAAACTCGCCGCTCTGCATTTTTATCAACTCGCGATACCCGCGCCTGCGAACCCGCATAACACGTCCTCTGTAGTCGAGAACGGAAAAGCGGTATTCGAGGGTAAAGCGAAATGCGCAACGTGTCACGTGGCGCCGATTTTCACCGACCCGGGTTGGAATATGCATACGGCGTCTGAAATCGGCATCGACGATTTTCAGGCGAATCGCGCTCCCGACAGGCGCTACCGGACCGCACCCCTCAAGGGTTTGTGGACCCATCAAAGAGGTGGTTTCTATCACGATGGCCGGTTCGCCACATTGCGGGACGTGGTCAATCATTACGACCAGTTCTTCAAACTTGGCCTTACGGACGAGGAAAAAAGCGACCTCATCAAATATCTACTGTCTCTATAGCATTTCCAGTTTGGGTCCATTCGAGTTTGGGTCCATTAAAGGTGCCGTGAATTCCTTTCAACAATACGCTGCCCCCCGCCGGCCGACTCTTCTTCGTAACCCGACGGCGAGGCTTACCGGTTTTTTCGGAAAACCGGAGGTGTCTTATGTCATTTCGTCACCTACACTCTGCTTCAGTGGTGCGATGGCGCAGGAGCGCAGCGAAATGGGAAATGCATGGAGCCACCAAGGTCTGGATCTCAAATGCCCCACCTTATTTTTTAGATACAACCTCGCGGGTGACCTCCGTGCGCGCGACACGATTTATGCCCCTCGTGTACATGACTCAGTTGATTCCGATTTGTTGAGTTAGTTGTTAGCGCGCACAAACATGCGAACTGCACACGAAGCGATCCTGCAGGATTCTAGCGCCGCGACTCTATGACAGAAGTCAACAAATAACCAGCGTGAGCTAGTCACAGATTTCAGCGGAATCAAAGGAGTTGAACCGTTGTTGTTTCAGATTAAATACCGAGGACTGGTGTGCCTGTCTGTAGCGATGATGCTAACCATTTCCGTGGCGGGCTCTATAGAGGGTCAGAACGTCGAACTGCAGGATCTGGAGCGGCTCGGACGTCAAGCAATCAAGAGCGGTAACTTTCGCGAGGCCATACGGAGCTTTCGAATTGTGTTGGAGCGAGCGGAAAATGACGCAGTCTCTGACACGCAATTGGTTGTCGCTCTAGGAAGCCTGGCGGAAGCACTTCGAAGTATCGGCGAGTACGACGAGTCGGAGAGACTTTTCGTTCGA
>DATFXZ010000509.1:0-15073 GCA_035315305.1 Terriglobia bacterium
TTATCGGATGATGCAGGATCTCGCGCTGCCGCTCTCGCGCCACCCACTCCGAGGCCCGGGCGGGTTTCCCATCCTCTCCGACAGAGTAAGCGACGTCCCCATCCACGCCAAACTCCTGGCGCTGAACTGTCGCACCGGCGAATAGAAACTGAGCCTCTCGAACCTGCTTCACGCGCATACGCGATTTCGAAGGATCGATTGCGCGGGTGAATTCCGTGACTTTCCAAACCGGCAAGTCCGTTTCAGGCGTGAGATTTTGTCCCAGATTCGGAGCGATTCCTTCACCTTCAATAACCAGCGTCCTAATCCGTTCAATTGGCGCCTGACCTCCAAGCGCTTCAGCCGCATCATGAATGACCTGCATCTGAGGCGAACTTCCCGCGCATCCCGCAGTAATGAAAGCACCTATCAGCACTGCCAATACGTTCTTCATAGCAAATGACTCCTTCGAAACCTGCGTCGTTGCAGGGAACCTGACACGACCCTAAGATCGCGCTTCTGGTTTGGAGGCTGTTATATGTCTTCGCGTTTGCAATTGTGGTCCACAATCATAGGTGTCCTGCTGCTTGGAGGACAAGCCACCGCAAGACAGGCGGTGGTGACTCATGTACCGGCTGACTATCCAACGATCCAGGGCGCTATCAACGCTGCTTTAAACGGCGACACGATACAGGTTGCGGCTGGAACCTACGTGGAGAACCTCAATTTTCTTGGAAAAGCTATTCGAGTGACAAGCGACGAAGGCGCAGAGGTTACCGTGATCGACGGTAATCAGGCGGGCTCGGTCGCTTCGTTTGTTTCGGGAGAGGGACCGCAGTCTGTGCTGAGCGGCTTCACATTGCAACACGGAAAAGCGGCCGCATCGCCCGGACTTCGAGGCGGCGGCATCCGCATCGAGAATTCATCGCCTACGATTACCGGGAACATCATTACAAATAACGTTGCCGGGGATGGGGGTGGAGGGATCTCCAGCAGCTTTGGATCCCCTCTAATACAGGGGAATTTAATTACCAATAACGGCCAGATACCAGGCTGGAGTGGTGGTGTCGGTGGCGGGGGCGTCAGCATCGGCGGTGCTTCGGCTGTGCAACTGCTGAACAACGTTATCTCTGGGAACTCGTGGTCGTCGTCAAGCGGAGGAGGTGTCACCTTATTCGCCGCGGGAACGCCGCTGCTGAAGAACAACTTCATCACGAACAATACCGCCTTTTCGCAAGGCGGCGGGGTATGGATAGTGAACCGCTCGGACGCCTCGATCGTCCAGAACATCATCGTTGGGAACAGTGCGGGAAGCGGCGGCGGTGTCTACTGGTTGGTTCCATCTGGTGGTAGAGGTCCTTATCTCATCAACAACACTATCTCAGGAAACAATAGTGGGCAGGGCTCCGCCGTCTTCGCTGATGGGTTCGATTCGCAAGTCCAGCTCATCAACAATATCCTCGTCTCTGTTAATGCTCAGAACACAGTGGCGTGTGGAACGTTTGACGCCAGCGTGCCGATATTCCGGTTCAATGATGTCGTTTCCGCTGCAGGACTCCCGTACGCCGGTACATGTATGAACCAAACGGGCTCTAACGGGAACATCTCTGCGGACCCTTCATTCCGAGACCCCTCATCGGGAAATTACCGTCTGCAAGCTGATTCGCCGGCAATTGACTCCGGTACTTCCGACGGAGCACCGCCATCAGATCTCGATGAGGCGCCACGTCCCGTCGATGGAAATGGTGACGGAATCGCAAAATTTGACATGGGAGCCTATGAGGCGCCGCTGGTCGACACGACTCCTCCGGTGACAACGGCGACCGCCGCCCCGATGGCGAACGGCATGGGTTGGAACCAGACGAATACGACGGTTACTCTCAACGCAACCGATAGCGGTTCCGGAGTTCAGTTCGTTCGCTACTCGCTTTCCGGAGCTCAGACTGCAACCGCGATTAACAGCAGCAATCCTGCTCTCGTGTCCATAACTATGGAAGGAACAACCACCGTTAGTTACTCGGCCGTCGACAATGCCGGGAATAACGAAACGTCGAAATCTCTCGTCGTCAATATCGATAAGACGGCTCCGGTTACAACAGCTAGTGCTGCTCCAATGCCGAATGTCGCCGGTTGGAACCGCGCGAATACAACAGTTACCCTCAATTCAACGGACAGCGGCTCCGGAGTCCAGTCCATTCGCTATTCCCTCTCGGGAGCTCAGACTGCGCCAACCGTCGTTAGCAATAACCCGGCTTCAGTATCGATAACCGCGGAAGGAACGACTACTGTTACTTTCTCGGCGGTCGACACTGCAGGGAATATCGAAATTTCAAAATCTTTTGTCGTTAAGATCGACAAGACAGCTCCGCTTACAACAACCAGCGCTAGTCCGATCCCGAATGCCGCCGGTTGGAATCAGACGAATACTACAGTGACGCTGAGCGCAACCGACAACGGATCGGGAGTGCAGTCCGTTAGCTACTCCCTCTCAGGAGCTCAGACGTCAGGCACCGTCAACAGTGCCAACCCTGCTTTGATTTCCATAACTACGGAGGGGATAACCACAATCGCTTATTGGGCTGTGGACAGTGCAGGAAATAACGAAAGCCCGAAATCTTTCGAAGTGAAGGTCGACAAGACCATGCCGGTGATAACCGGAATGCCGCCGTCGGGTTGCACTCTGTCACCGCCCAAGCATCAGCTTGTGCAGGTAGCGTCGATCACCGGTTCCGATGCCCTTTCGGGCCTAGCCACACTGAATGTAACTGCGAGCAGCAGCGAACCGGACAGCGGCACAGGAGGCGGAGATGTCCCTGGCGATATCGTGATCAACAGCGGAACCGTGCAACTCCGGGCTGAACGGTCTCCATCTGGAAGAGGACGTACATACACGATCAACGCAACTGCAACGGACATTGTCGGCAACGTGGTCGTGAGTACAGTGACTTGTCAGGTTCCGAAGTAGTAACGCGTCATCAATCGAGGCGTTCGAGGGGAAGATTCCGTTCTCTCCACACATCTAAGCCGCCTTGGAGCGGCTGCACACGTTTCAATCCCATACGTCGTAGCTTTACTGCCACTCGGGCACTCGTTGCCTCATTAGGACAAGTGCAATAGATAACAATTTCGCGGTTGAAGTCGATGTCCTGGCGCTGAAATTCGACGTGTTCCGGCAGGATGTGAAAGGCTCCGGGAATACGCACCGGATCCGTGTTTCGATCCAGACGGTTTCGTGTATCGACAATCAAAATGTTCTCGTTCGCATCAATCTTGGCCTTCAATTCTTCCGGCGTTATTCGCTTGATCGAAAGCGCCTTCAAGAATCTGCGACGCTGGTCGAGTTTGTAAGCGATATAGACCGTTAGTGCGAGCGCAATCAAGATGAGCAGTGACGTACCCAGCGTCGAGAGATACATAATGATTTGCTGAACTTCGTGACTGAAGACATAACCGAGCGACGTGTACGTTCCACTCCACAATGTAACGCCCACGATGTCGAAAGCAAGAAATCGAAGCGGTGGGGTCTTCATCATGCCCGCGAGCGGGACGGTAGCGGCGTTGAATCCAGGAATGAACTTCGCCGGCAACAGCGCCCACAAGCCGAATCGTTCAAACGCATCCTCAGTGCGGCGGACACAGTAATCGGGCTCCAGTGAAATACGGCAGATGAGCCGCAACACGGATCGACCGTGAAGTCGCCCCAGTCGATACCAGATGAAGTCCGCGGCGAGTGAGGCGATCGTCGCCGTTGCGACGACAAGAGCAAAGGAAGAGTCGCCGGACCGCGACAGAGCTCCC
This sequence comes from Terriglobia bacterium, assembly GCA_035315305.1. Lineage (GTDB taxonomy): Bacteria > Acidobacteriota > Terriglobia > 20CM-2-55-15 > 20CM-2-55-15 > 20CM-2-55-15. The sequence continues at coordinate 3,778 of DATFXZ010000509.1, forward strand.
ATGCCTATCAGCAATGGAAGTGCGGGGAAAGGTAATCCTATCTGCTCCGCAAAAGTGATTCCGAAGATCACCAGATAGCCATAATTGAGTATGAAGTGCAGAAGATCGGACATCCTTGCTTATATCGCTTACTGGAAGCGTTTTGGCATAACTGCGGCGTAATCATAACCGGTAAGGTCATGCTCATGGCCGAAAAGAGGAGTCGAACGTCCAGGGCGTGCCCATGGATATCGAGGTGGGTTGGCGTGTTGGACTGAGGACGAGAGTCAACGAGGTTGTGGCCGATGGCTCACGACAAACGGGTTCGAAGGATACCTGCGGCGCAACAGTGAAAGTGCCGAAAAGAGGACTCGAACCTCCACGGGCTTGCGCCCACTAGAACCTGAATCTAGCGCGTCTGCCAATTCCGCCATTTCGGCTTAGTTCATTCTAAATTATTTACCGAATCTGACCAATACCGCATGGGCGAGCATTTACCCTGACAGGCGAATCCTTAAGCGATGGTGGTGAATTAGAGATAATGGCTAGTGGAACCGAGGTGCAACGGGGTGTTGGTACCATGATAGCGGGCGCGATCATCTGTGCGCTGGTGATGTCCTTCTTCTTCGTTCCGCCCGTTGCGGCGCAGCCGCTTTGCGGGCCTGCAAGCGTCAAGTACATCGTTCGCTCACAGAATGGGACCACACTCACAACAGCTGAATTGCAGACAGTTCGCGCACAACTCCCGGAGGAAATCGGCGGGGCAGAAGTAGTTGTCGAGCCCTCCATTCCAAGCCTCTGGTTCTGGAGCTATAGGACCTGCGTGATGGATCTCCAAAACGCGGCCAATGAGGCGAACTATCGGGAACAGTTCGGAAATCTGGATCTGGAGTTGCGCTTTCAGATTATGACCGACAACGGGATACTACGCGCCGCCTCAGTCGAGGCGGTGCGGAATGGGCTCGCGTCGCTGCGAGCTGCCAACCAACCATGAGGGTGAAGAATTCGCGGCGAGGAACCGGCGGAAGACGGGAGCCGGATGTCAGTCAAGAAGATCTGGTCAGATATATACGACAATCCGCGGATCGGGGGACGAACCTGCAGAAAATCCTCGAAGATTTTAACGCCACACCAGCTGCTCGGAGACAAATCAAGAGCATCCTCAATGAACTCGTCAGAGATGGAAAAATCGCGAAGCATCGCGGTAATCGGTACGAGGTCGCCGCGCGTAATCTCATCGACGGCACCATTTTGATTCATCGTGATGGGTATGGCTTTGTCATACCGAATGAGCCAATCGAAGGGCTCGACAGCGACATCTATATACCTGCCGTGCTGATTGGCTCCGCGATGAACGGCGATAAGGTGAAAGCCGAGATCACTTATCGCAAAAAGGGAGGCAGAGCAGAAGGACGCGTGGTCAGCGTCGAGAAGAGGGCAAGAGATACGGTTGTTGGACAATTGCGCTTTGATGGAGACGGGTTCTTCGTCGCCCCGACAGACGAGAAGTTGCCGGCCAAGATCATCATCACCAACGATGTGGCGGAACACAAAGACAAGATCGTTGAGGTCGAGATCACTCGGTTTCCAACCGAAACGCGTTGGCCCGCCGGCAAAGTCATCTCCGTCATCGGTTTTCTCGACGATCCCAATGTCGAGACCAATGTCATCATCAAGAAATTCGGCCTGCCGACCGCTTTTCCTAAAGATGTCGAAGACGCCGCAGCGGCCCTGCCTGCTGCGCTGTCGGAAAAGGATTTCATCGGACGCGACGATTTTCGGAAACGAAATACGATAACGATCGATCCCAAAACCGCTCGCGACTTTGATGATGCCATCGACGTTGAAGTGCTGCCGAACGGAACCTATCAGCTTGCTGTGCATATCGCCGATGTTTCACATTTTGTGGCGGCCGGCACTGAAATCGATATTGAAGCGCGATGTCGCGGAACGTCTGTCTACTTTCCCGATCGCGTCATTCCAATGCTCCCCGAGAAAATCTCGAATCATCTTTGCTCGTTGAATCCGAAGGTCGATCGTCTTGCGATAACCGTGATGATGCATCTCTCCCGTGCAGGCGAAGTGCTGGACTACTCCTTTCACAAAAGCATCATCCACTCTAAAGAACGGATGACTTATGAAGATGTACAGGAGATTCTGAACGGGAATGTAATGCTCGAACGGCGATTCGCCGCTATTGTGCCGCAGATCCGGACCATCGCGCGGCTGGCCGAGATCATTCAAAAACGGCGACAGCAGCGCGGCGCTATCGATTTCGATTTGCCGGAGCCCATTCTTACCTACGACGAATTCGGTGAGGTCTCCGGAATCACAAAGTCCATCCGGCTCTTCTCACATCGTATCGTTGAAGAATTCATGATCCTCGCCAATGAAGCCGTCGGACGACATCTCGAGGAGAACGAGATTCCCAGCCTCTATCGCGTTCACGAGGAACCGGATCCGATGAAAGTCGAAAACTTCGCAGAAATCGTCCGCGGTTTCGGCTTGAAGTTCGAACCGAAGAAGGCGGAGCCGATGGAGTTTCAGAAGTTCATCAGCTCGATCGAAGGCCGACCGGAAGAGCGCATGTTGTCGTACTTGATGTTGCGTTCGTTTAAGCAAGCGAAGTATTCCGAAGAAAATATCGGACACTTCGGTTTGGCATCCGATTCGTACACGCACTTCACGTCGCCAATCCGCCGATACCCCGATCTTGTCGTTCATCGGATCCTCAAGGCATCGATGTCGCGCCGGACCGAGCCTGCGGTTCCGGCCGCGCAACTGGAGGCGATCGCAAGCGAATCGAGCGAACGGGAGCGGCAGGCTGATCAAGCGGAACGCGAACTGTTGGAATGGAAGAAAATGCTCCTGATGGAACAACGTCTCGGGGAGACTTTCGACGCTATCATCATAGGCGTCTGGCGAGACGGCTTTGCGATTGAGCTGATTGATTTCTTCATCGAGGGATTCGTTCCGGTGGCCGACATTCCAGACGACTACTATCAGCTCGATGCCAACCTGCATGCGTTGATCGGACGACACACCAAACAACGATACCGCATCGGTGACCGCATCCCTGTTCAGGTTGTACGCGTCGATAAGCTGCTCCGCCGTGCGTATTTCCTGCCGGTTGGGCGGCCCCGCGGCGGCTTGGCAGGCAAACGGGGTTCACGCTAAGATTAGGTGTTTTGCCGGAGTAGCTCAGGTGGTTAGAGCGAAGGTCTCATAATCCTTAGGTCGGCGGTTCGAGTCCGCCCTCCGGCATTTCCGCGTGTTTTCCAAACTCACAACGCAAGTCCGAGAGACCATTCAAAAGCACCACATGCTTGCTCCGCACGACCGCGTTTTGGTCGGGGTATCCGGAGGGGCGGATTCCGTTTGCCTGACTTTGGTGCTCAAGGAACTCGGGTACGAACTGGCTCTTGCGCATGTGAACCACGGATTGCGCGGCCTGGCTTCCGACGATGATGAAAAGTTCACCGCGACATTGGCAGCCCGTCTAGGCTTGAAGTTCTTCACGCGAAGGGTGCTTCTGATTGGTGGGAACATTGAAGCCGCAGGCCGTGACGCTCGCAAAGAATACTTCCATGAACTGTTAGAGCAACATGGCTTCAGCAAGATCGCGGTGGCGCACACGCGCAATGATCGAGTGGAAACTTTTCTTTTGAACCTTCTGCGGGGAGCAGGATCTACGGGACTTGCCTCCATGCCGGCGGTGTCTGGGACGACAATCCGGCCCCTAATCAACACTAATCGCGAGGAGGTCGAAGCTTATCTCGCGGAACAAAATCAAAGTTGGCAGACGGATGCGTCGAATCTCGATCTGGGATTTGCCCGCAACCGGTTGCGGCACGTCGTAATTCCAAAGGTTGCATCTGAATTTAATCCGAATCTAATCGAGACACTCAGTCGGACCGTCGAAATCCTTGAGGGCGAAGACGCCTGGATGGGCGCTCTCGCGGACGACTGGCTGACCAGGAACGGAACAAAACAGCAAGACCAGTTCGTAATTGAAGTGGGACGCTTACACGCTGCACCCGTCGCGATGGTTCGGAGAGTTCTCCGGACTGCGTTACAGCAGGCCGGTTCGGCGCTCTTCGACGTCACGTTCGATCAAATTGAGGGCATGCGGGCGCTGCTCGCGGAGGGAAAGAGTGGAAAGGTCGTGGAGATTCCGGGTGGGATGGAAGTGGCCCGAGAGTTCGATTCTTTGGTCGTCCGGCGGAAACGCCCGGCACCAACGGACTACGAATATAAGTTGAAAATTCCAGGCTCTGTTCATATACCGGAGGTGGGCAAGCTTTTCACGGCCGAAATCATTGGATCTGAAGGGCGCGAAGCGGCGGGCCACAAGGTTTTTGTCGATGGGGATTCAATCGGACCGTATGTTAGAATCAGAAATTGGAAACCCGGCGATTACTATAGACCCGTTGGATTGCCTGCTGGAAAACTCAAGAAGCTGTTTCAGCGCGCCCGGATTCCGAGAAGTCACCGGACAAGCTGGCCGGTGGTTGTTGCCGATTCGAGCATTATCTGGGTAGCCTCATTTCCCGTTTCCCGCGAATTTGCCCCTTGTGGACGTTCTCAGAAAATAGTGGCTATTGAGGCGGTACAGATCTAAATCGGCACACTTTGCGCTAGGCAAGCGTCTAAGGTCGTTGAGCCTTAGCTTGGGGGGTTTAATTTGAATTCGACAGCAAAAACGATTTTGTTCTGGGTCCTAATACTGGCCACGGCCGTGTTGCTCTACAACGTGGTGCAGCATACGACGTCGAGCAGGTCGCAGGTCTTTCCATTCAGCCGCTTCCTTCAGGAAGTCGATCAAGGCCACGTCAAAGATGTCACGATCGCCGATTCCGACATCACGGGACATCTGAACGGTACAAATGAAACCTTCAAGACAGTGATGCCGATGGACTACCCGGAACTCATCAACATGCTCCGTGAGAAGCAGGTCCAAATCACGGGCGAAAAGCCAAGCCAGAGCCCCTGGCTAGCGGCACTCGTCTCCTGGGCGCCGTTCCTTTTCTTGATAGGCTTCTGGATCTTTTTCATGCGTCAAATGCAGAGCGGCGGCAACAAAGCTTTGTCCTTCGGGAAAAGCCGAGCGCGCCTCCTGACCGCGCATCAAAAGAAGGTCACCTTCAAGGATGTCGCCGGCGTTGATGAAGCGAAAGAAGAGTTACAGGAAATCATCGACTTCCTAAAGGAACCACAAAAATTCCAAAAGCTTGGCGGACGAATTCCGAAAGGCGTGTTGCTGGTCGGCCCCCCTGGTACCGGCAAAACTCTGTTGGCACGAGCAATTGCTGGTGAAGCGAACGTGCCGTTCTTTTCGATTAGCGGATCGGACTTTGTCGAAATGTTCGTCGGTGTTGGAGCGTCGCGCGTACGCGACCTGTTTGAACAGGGAAAGAAAAATGCGCCGTGCATCATCTTTATCGATGAAATCGATGCGGTTGGACGCCATCGTGGCGCCGGCCTTGGTGGAGGGCACGACGAGCGTGAGCAGACGTTGAACCAATTGTTGGTCGAAATGGACGGTTTCGAGTCGAACGAGGGCGTCATCTTGATCGCCGCGACGAACCGGCCCGACGTGCTCGATCCAGCATTGTTGCGTCCAGGACGCTTCGATCGCCGCGTTGTTGTCCCTCGTCCGGATGTGAAGGGCCGTGAAGGTATCCTTGCCGTTCACGTCCGCAAGATCCCCTTGTCGGATGATGTGGATATCTCCGTCATCGCCCGGAGTACCCCTGGGTTTTCGGGAGCAGATCTTGCCAATCTGGTAAATGAGGCGGCCTTGAATGCAGCGCGCATGAATCAGAAGACGGTAACCCACGAAGATTTTGAAATGGCAAAGGACAAAGTTTTGATGGGCGTGGCGCGGAAGTCACTCATCATCAGCGAACACGAGAAGCGCGTTACCGCGTATCACGAAGCAGGCCACGCGATGGTTGCGGCGATGATTGAAGGAGCAGATCCACTGCACAAAGTCACGATCATCCCGCGCGGCATGGCACTCGGCGTGACACAGCAATTGCCGGTGGATGACCGCCATACCTATCCGCGGGCATATCTGGAAGGACAGCTGGCGATCATGATGGGTGGCCGGCTCGCCGAAGAATTGTTCCTGGGAACGATGACAACCGGCGCGGGCAACGACATTGAGCAAGCAACCGAACTCTCGCGCAAGATGGTGTGTCAGTTCGGCATGTCTTCCCTGGGTCCGCTGACGTTTGGGAAGCAGGAAGAACAAATCTTTTTAGGCCGCGAAATCGCCCAGCATCGGGACTACAGTGAGCAAACCGCACTAGCAATTGATGCTGAAGTTCGGAAGTTCATCATGCAGGGCTACGAGCGAGCCAAGAACATTTTGAGCGAAAACCGCGACGCGCTGATTCGTATCGCGGAAGCGCTGCTCGAGCGTGAATCGCTGGATGCGGCCGAGATCAAGATGCTGATCGCAGGCAAACCGCTCGAAGAGCGCCGCTCACCGCGAGTCGAACCCAAGAATGAAAAACCGACTCCGGTACCGTCGAAGGGCGTGGTGCGGCCCAGCCCGAGCATCTCGCCGCACGAGAAGCCGTCACCGGCATAACTGGAATCTCGGTCTTCGTGCCTTTGTGTCTCTGTGCCTTTGTGTTTAAAACACTAAGACACGAAGACGCAAAGGCATTTTTGTTTTAAGCGATGCGAACGCCCTTCAAATGGAACCTGTGCCGCACGTCCGTTTACCTGGGCGAACGCACAGCGATAATGGGCATCCTGAACGTAACGCCTGATTCATTTTCGGACGGCGGACAATATTTCGAGCGCGAAAAAGCGATCGCCCGTGGAAAAGAAATCGAACAGCAGGGTGCCGACATCATCGACATCGGTGGGGAGTCCAGCCGCCCCGGCAGTCAAAGTGTTCCGGAGGACGAAGAAATACGTCGTGCGCTGCCGGTGATTGAAGCACTTGCGGCGGTGCTGAAGATCCCGATTTCGATTGATACTTATCGCGCAGGAATTGCAAAACGCGCAATCCAGGCTGGAGCGCAAATCGTGAACGATATCAGCGCCTTTCGTTTCGACGACGGCATGCCGCAAGTTGCGGCCGAAACGGGTGCCGGTGTTGTTTTGATGCACAGCCGTGGCAGTCGCGAGACACTGCACACGCAGAGCCCGATGAAGGATCCGGTCGAGGAAGTAATCGAGAGTCTTGCCGCATCCGCTGAAATCGCGCGTGCGGCAGGCATTCGTTCCGACGCTATTGTGATCGATCCCGGAATTGGTTTCGGAAAGGCAGCCGTAGAAAGCCTTGCTGTGTTAAAAAGCCTCAACGTATTTAGTAAAATTGGGTATCCAATATTAATTGGTACGTCCCGTAAGTCGTTCATTCGAAATTTTGCCTCCGATAATCCGGAAGCGCGGAATTGGGGGACGGCAGCGACGATCGTCACGTCGATCATTAACGGCGCGCACATCGTCCGCGTGCATGACATTCGGCAAGCCAGAGCGCTTGCGGATATCGCAGATCGACTGGTGTAGCGGCGGTCTAACCGCATACAGGAATCTAGATGTTCGACGTTTTGTCAGCCTTACCACTGAGCTGGAACGCACTGCTGGATATCCTCATCGTTGCGTTCGTGATGTATCACATCCTTGTGTTCATCAAAGGAACACGGGCGGTTCAGATGGTGGTCGGGCTTGGCCTCATCATCGTGTTTTTCTATTTCGCGCGATGGGCACAGCTTCAAACGGCCACGTGGATGCTGACCAATGTTCTACCTTATTTTGTCTTCGCGATCATCGTCATATTCCAGCACGAAATCCGGCGCGCCCTCGCGCGGTTTGGCCAGACGCCGTTGTTTGCGGGCTTTTCCAGCATCCATAGAAACGAGTTCTATGACGAAATCATTTTGGCTATAACGACGTTAGCATCGAACCAGACAGGCGCATTGATCGTAATCGAACGCGACATCGGCTTGAAGACTTATATCGAGAGTGGCATCGCGCTGGATGCGGCCCTTTCTTACGACTTGCTGGTGACGATATTCAACCCCGCCGTTCCGCTCCATGATGGCGCGGTGATTGTCCAGAATGGACGCATTGCCGCAGCCGCCTGTTTCCTTCCGCTGACTGTGAAGCCGCGATTGAGCAAAGAACTTGGAACGCGGCATCGAGCTGCTATCGGGGTTACAGAGGAAACCGACGCCGTAGCCATCATTGTTTCGGAAGAGACTGGCGCAATCTCCTTCGCGCATGACGGCGAAATGGAACGCTATCTTGATCCCGACACACTTCGTCTGCGCCTGCGCGACGCTTTCGAACGAAAAGGAACATTGGCGACACCTCATGTTGTCGCGGCTCCTGCCGAACATCGTCTGGATGGTTAACCATGCACTCGATGAAACATTGGATTCTTCAGAATTGGTTTCTGAAAGTCGTCTCCCTGCTCCTTGCGACGCTCCTGTGGGCAGCGGTGTCCAACCAAGCATCGTCGGAGATCGGCCTCGACGTTCCCCTGGAATATCGAAACATCCCATCACAACTAGAAATCACCGGTGACATGACGAACACGATTCAGGTACGCCTTCGTGGTTCCTCCAATGTGATTAAGGGCATCACGGCGAAAGACGTTTCGACCACCATTGATCTAGGCAAGATGCGAACGGGCGAGAAGATCGTGGCTTTGTCACCGCAAAACGTCCAGGTGCCTTTTGGAGCGGAGGTGATCCGCGTGAATCCCTCCACGGTTCGTTTCACGTTGGAGCGAACTGTGACTAAAACTGTTGACATCGTTCCAACAGTGGCGGGTCAGCCGGCCAACGGATTCGAAGTCGGCCAAGTGTTCGTTAACCCAAATACAGTGGAAGTAGAAGGGCCGGAAAGTCTTGTGGATATGCTTTCCGCTGTCGCCACCACCCCCATTCGTCTGGATCGAAAGCAATCGTCGTTCGAACAAACCGCGGATCTCGACGTACTCGATCCTCAAATCCGGCTGCAGCACCCCTCAGCAGTCAACGTGAAAATCGAAATTCATCGAAAACAATAATCAAGTCACTGTAGGGCGGTCTGTGACCGCCCAAAATGTAGCAACTTGCGAGGCGAGCGGTCGTAGACCGTACAGCTCTTTAACTGAAATTCATGCCTCTCTGTTAGATTGGTTCACATGAGTACGAAGCTGTTTGGCACTGATGGAATTCGTGCTTGCGCGGGGGAATTTCCATTGAATGCGACGACGATCGTGACGATCGGCCGCGCAATCGGCGAGAAGCTTGGCGGCAAGGTACTTGTAGGGCAAGACACGCGGGTATCGAGTCCCTGGATCTTCGAGCGTCTGCAAAAGGGCTTCGGTAGCACGCCGGCTACGCTGCAGAATGCCGGTGTGATTCCGACGCCGGCCGTTGCGCTTCTCACAAAATGGCTCGGATATTCTGGCGGAGTCATGATTTCCGCCTCGCATAATACGTACAGCGACAACGGCATCAAAGTATTCGGACCAGATGGAACGAAACTCACCGACGCGGATGAGGCCGAAATCGAGAAACGGATTTTCGGAATGCTCGGCGCGGAGCGTACCTATGAGCGCGCAGATAAGGTGCCGGACCGGGTAGTAACAGCTGCGAATGATACGGGGTGGCCCGAACGTTACCAGGAAATTCTGCTTGAGCACTTTGACAACTCGGATTGGTTGCGAGGCCTTCGCATTGTCGTCGATTGCGCGAATGGCGCAATGAGTGAGGTTGCCCCTCGGCTGTTGACGAGGCTCGGCGCGGATGTGGTGGTGACACACGCCTGGCCGACCGGCACGAACATCAATGACGGTTGCGGGGCCGTGCACGTCGATGCGCTTCGTTCCGCCATGAGAGCCGGTTTGGCAGATTTTGGTGTCGCATTTGATGGTGACGGCGATCGTTCCATGTTCATGTCGAGTTCCGGCCGTCTCATCGATGGTGATGCCGTTCTATTGTTGATGGCTCGCCGCATGAAGAAGAGCGGGCAGCTGCATCCACCCGTTGTGGTTGGAACGCTCATGACCAACTTCAGCCTGGAACGGATGCTTGCAAATGAAGGAATCACCCTCACCCGAGTGGCGGTGGGCGACCGTTTCATTTTCGAGGAGATGCAGCGGACCAATGCTCAGCTTGGAGGAGAACCCTCCGGGCATTTGATTTTCCCAGACTTCAAATTGTCTGGCGACGGTTTGCTGACCACGCTGAAAGTAGCTGAGGCCATCGCCAACGATCGCGCATCGTTTGAGGATCTGACTCGCGATTGGGTGGAAACGCCACAGCTTTTGAAGAACATTCGAGTTCGCGAAAAGATACCTCTCGAAACACTGCCGGCGATTCAGGCGAAGATGACGGAGATCCAGCATGAGCTTCAAGGACGCGGTCGTTTCGTCGTGCGATATTCCGGAACGGAACCGTTGCTGCGCGTGATGATAGAAAGCGATGATGCGAGCCGCAATGATCGTTTGATGGAAGAAATGCTGGCCGTCATTCGTGACGTACTCGGCTGAAACCAACGGCTGATGCGGGTGTCAGCCTTGACAGTGCTTTGATCGTTTCCTAAGCTGGTAGAAGATGCGCTGACCGAATCCGGTTCCTTCAAGCGCAATCGTGATCAAGTCCGAGCGAAGCACCGAAAACGGAGCTTGACAGTCCTAATCACGATACCTATAGTAAGCAGATGTGCCAGGCGACGGATTGGTTGCTGAGTGCACTCGTTGAAAACTCCGCCAAGCAAATTGAGGCGGATTTTTTGACGTCAAGTTTGAGGCCTGAGAGCCGTAAGGTTCTTTGAAAATAGAAAACGTACAGACAGTAAGATTTCTCGAGTCAATTCGGTTTTAAGCGCGATAAAGATCAAACGCATCAAGTTTACCTTGAGAGTTTGATCCTGGCTCAGAATCAACGCTGGCGGCGTGCCTAACACATGCAAGTCGAGCGAGAAAAGGGGAGCAATCCCCTGAGTACAGCGGCGCACGGGTGAGTAACACGTGGGTAATCTGCCCTGGAGTGGGGAATAACACCGGGAAACCGGTGCTAATACCGCATACGATCACAGAGTCTGCGGATTTTGTGATGAAAGGAGCAATTCGCTCTAGGAGGAGCCCGCGGCTGATTAGCTAGTTGGTGAGGTAATGGCTCACCAAGGCAACGATCAGTATCCGGTCTGAGAGGACGGTCGGACACACTGGAACTGAGACACGGTCCAGACTCCTACGGGAGGCAGCAGTGGGGAATTTTTGGCAATGGGGGCAACCCTGACCAAGCAACGCCGCGTGGGTGATGAAGTCTCTTGGGACGTAAAACCCTTTCGACGGGGA
>DATFXZ010000510.1:0-2255 GCA_035315305.1 Terriglobia bacterium
CCAATATATGTTTGGACGACGGTTTCGCTAGTTTGCCCGTCAATCGAACACGCTGCGCCCGCCAAGCTGAGGCGAAATCGCGTTCTCATGCGTGATGGCGGCATTGAAATCCGCGTGCGGCTGATACTTGCGTTCGATGGCCTGTACAAATCGATGGAGACGCTCAAAGCCGCCAATTTTGTCGGCGTCGTCGAGCTTCGCGGCGTCGAGGGATGACTGAAGGACGGCGAGGGATTCGTCATATGCCTTAAGCGGCACCGGAAACGGATGGCGATCTTTGCCTCCGAGCGCGAAGGAAAAGCGCGCCGGATCCGAGAACCGAGTCGGAGCGCCATGCACAACTTCTGCCACCAGAGATAGTGTTTGAAGAGTGCGAGGTCCGAGTTTCTCGAGTAACAGGAGTTCCGCGAAATCGTGAAACTCTCGCTCATAAGCAACAGCCAGCACAGCCCCGAGACGCTTGAGGTCAACGTCTGAAGCGCGGACATCGTGCCGCGTTGGAACGCAAAGCCGGTGCGCCTCTTGCAAGGTGGTTACAGGCTTCTGGCGAACAATGTCGAGTAATGCCGATTGCGCAGGTTTCGCCTCGCGATCGACCAGATTCATGATTTCACCCTGATGCTCACCCACGATGCCCGTATGCGGCTCAGCCGTGAAGTCTCGAACGGTCGAGGAATGCCAGTGGTATCGCCGGGCCATGCCGGTCTCTTCATTCATTCCCTGCTGAACAACAGCCCATTCACCTTCAGCCGTCAGAATGAACGTATGGAGATAAATCTGGAATCCATCCGCAATGGCATTGTTGTCGATGCGCGCTGTGAGGCGGCTGGTCCGAACGAGCGACTCGCCGTCGAAACCCTGCCGGTCGGAAATCGCGCGTAGTTCATGCGGGGTGTTTCGAGAATGCCGGCCGCGTCCTCCACAAATGTAGATGCCGAGCTCGTCGTTGCGATCCTGTAATCCGCGTTTAAGCGCACCCATTACAGATGTCGTGATGCCGGACGAATGCCAGTCCATGCCCATGACCGATCCTAGTGCCTGAAACCAGAAAGGATCACTCATCCTCGACAGCATTTCGGATCGCCCGTAGCGCAGCACAATGGATTCGACAATGGCTGTGCCTAGCTTCGCCATCCTATCTGCGAGCCACTGCGGCACGCGTCCGCCGTGAAGAGGAAGGTCAGCGACTCCAGAGCGCTTCATATTGTCATTGTATCGCGGCGTGCGGATGTGGACCCTCAAGTGCGGCTTAATCTTGTTGAGAATTGCTAAAGGCAGGAGTGTGCACTATGCCGTCCAACAGAATTTCGGCGGAGGAGGCAAATGCTCGTGTATTAGCCGGCGAGCCGATGGTATTTGTGGATAGTCGAAACCCACAAGCCTGGGCGAAATCGGACCGAAAAATCCCAGGCGCAGTTCGCGTACCTGCGGATGATGTCGAATCTCATCTGAGCGGAATCGACAGAAACTCAACAATCGTTACGTACTGCACTTGACTGGGTGAAGGATCAAGCGCCCGGGTGGCGCAAATTTTGGCAGAAAACGGATACCCACGAGTGTTCGCCCTGCGCGGCGGTTTCGACGCGTGGGCGGCTGCAGGTTACCCATTAGAGGAAAAGTCTAAGGCTGCTTAGCCTTGCTCTTCTTGGCCGGCGTCTTCCGTATTCGTTTCGGGCCCTTCTGTTCCGCGCCTTGCTTCAGCGCGCTGACCAGGAGGATGCCGTTCGCGAAGTTAAGGCGCACGCTGTTCACATCAACCGGTTGCGGTAAATCCACTGAACGAAAAACGGTAGCCGATTTGAAGTCGCAAAGATGGACCGTTCCGGTTTCGCGATCGTGCTGGTGACTGTATTCAGATTTCAGCAGAATCTGGTTCGGAGTCACCATCACATTCATATCGTCAGGATTGACTCCGGCTACGGCAAATTTCACTTCAAAACTCCCATTCTTTTCCACTAATTCCATGGGAGGCACAGATATAACTTCAGACTCGGCGGTCATCCAATCATAAAGCGACTGAACGTCAATTGGTCTTGCCTGGGATATCTCGAATGCCCGCTGTCGAATGCGGCTTTGAATGGCTTCGGTTTCGGCGCAGATCGGATCGCCATTCTCGAGAATAACCAGTTTGGCGGCAGACTTCGATGCGCGTTTCATCCTTCACCTCGAAAAGTTCATCCAAAACAGAATAACAAAACCGATTCAACTCCTTCGCATGTCATCTGCTGTCCCGAATTGCCGGGCGATATCATCCT